>NZ_JBHHMJ010000803.1:0-389 GCF_042136455.1 Stenotrophomonas sp. 3diitr2024 | reverse complement strand
GGCCCCAGACCAGCGGCAGGTCCTGGTCCAGGTCACGCAGCAGCGCGTCGATGTAGGCGTCGAACGGCAGCTCGCCCTTGGCCTGGTGCGAATTGAAATCGCAGTAGGGGCATTTGCGCACGCACCACGGCAGGTGCACGCTGAAACGCTGGGTGGTGACCGCATGCCGATCCTTCATGCCGGCGTAGCTCACCGCCATTTCCGGCAGGCCCGCCCACTTGGCCAGCAGCTTGGCCACATGCACAGTGTTGGCGCCGCGCGCGTGGCCTGGTACGTCCTGTTGCTGCTCCCCCAACTCCCGGCCATCGCAGCGTCGTCTTGGATCGATCTAAGCGATGGGCGGGCGATTTTTAGCACGGGTCGCCCGCAGGCGGAACACCTCGTCGGTC
>NZ_JBHHMJ010000796.1:0-783 GCF_042136455.1 Stenotrophomonas sp. 3diitr2024 | reverse complement strand
CCCGCCTCGCTCCGAAGTGATTCCCCCGGGCGCCGGGACGGCGCCCTCCCCCAACGACCTAGATCACCATGAAAGCCAACGACATCAAGAAGGGCAACGTCGTCGAGTACAACAACGGCGTGTACCAGATCCGCGACATCGAGCGCAGCTCGCCTCAGGGTCGCGGCGGCAACGTCCGCTTCCGCTTCATCATGTACAGCGTGCCGGGCGGCAACAAGCTCGACGCCAGCTTCGATGCCGACGACAACCTGGTCGAGGTCGAACTGCTGCGCCGCCAGTCCACCTATTCGTACAAGGACGGCGATGCCTTCGTGTTCCTGGATGACGAGGACTACACCCCGTACACCCTGGATGCGGACGTGATCGGCGATGACGCCGGTTACATCACCGACGGCCTGACCGGCATCTACGTGCAGGTGATCGACGAGCAGCCGGTGGCGATCCAGCTGCCGGCCTCCGTGGTGCTGGAAGTGATCGAGACGCCGCCGGAACTGAAGGGTGGCACCGCCACCAAGCGCCCGAAGCCGGCCAAGCTCAACACCGGCATCGAGATCATGGTGCCGGAGTACATCGTCAACGGCGAGCGCGTGCTGGTGAACACCGCCACCGGCGAATTCGCCGGCCGTGCCGACTAAGCACCCTGCGCCGATCGCCTGCCGATCGCTGCCTGCGGCAAGTTCGCCGCAGGCAGCAAGCAGCGCATCGCTGACAGTAGTTGTGTAGAGCCGAGCCCGTGCTCGGCTGCGGTGGGTTGGACAGGTACTGCAGCCGAGCGTGGGCTCG
>NZ_JBHHMJ010000793.1:0-513 GCF_042136455.1 Stenotrophomonas sp. 3diitr2024 | reverse complement strand
CGAGCCCACGCTCGGCTGCTTTGCTACCCAGCCGAGCATGGGCTCGGCTCTACAGGGAAGACCCCCGCCGGCACGACCGTGGCACAGCACCCATGGCATGATGTCCGCGCGCCTCTGGCGCGATGACATGGAGTCTGCGATGGCCTGGTTGTCGCTGCTGCTGTTCCTGCCCTGGTTCCTGCTGCTGGGCAGCCTGTACTGGCTGTTTCCGCGCCAGCCGCGCAGCGCGCGGCGGCGCCTGTTCGATGGCACCACCCTGGTCGTGGCGTTCGCGCTGAGCATCGTGTCGATGCTGTGGGGCTACCGCATTGGCGTGGTGCAGCCCGGCGCCGGCCCGATCTGGCCGCAGGTGCTGGCGGTGCTGTATGCCTATGGCGCGTTCCTGGCGGTGCTGGTGCTGGCGTTGCTGCTGCGGCCGCGGTTCGGATTGCGCTCTGGCTGATCGGTAGTGCCGGCCGCTGGCCGGCACATGCATTCTCCCGGCTGTCCCGAGGTTGCCGGCCAGCGGCCGGC
>NZ_JBHHMJ010000792.1:0-10266 GCF_042136455.1 Stenotrophomonas sp. 3diitr2024 | reverse complement strand
GCCACTGGCCGGCAGCACCACATGCCCATCACGGCAATGCCGGCCAGCGGCCGGCACTACCGGTCAGGCAACCACGGTGATCAACGCTGTTCGGCGGCGACCAGCTCGGCCAGCTGCACGGCGTTCAGGGCAGCGCCCTTGCGCACGTTGTCCGACACGATCCACAGGTTCAGGCCACGCGGGTGCGACAGGTCCTCGCGGATGCGGCCGACGTACACCGCGTCCGTGCCCGAGGCGTGGGTGACCGGGGTTGGGTAACCACCGGCCTCGTGACGATCCACCACTTCGATGCCCGGCGACTGCTCCAGCAGCGCGCGCGCTTCAGCGACGGTGACCTTGTCGCGGGTCTCGATCGCCACCGACTCGGAGTGGCCGTAGAACACCGGCACGCGCACCGCGGTCGGGTTCACCAGGATGCTGTCGTCACCGAGGATCTTGCGGGTCTCCCAGATCAGCTTCATCTCTTCCTTGGTGAAGCCATTGTCCTGGAAGTCATCGATGTGCGGGATCAGGTTGAAGGCGATCTGCACCGGGAAGCGCTGCGGATCGATCTCCTGGAAGCTGAGCAGCTGGCCGGTCTGCTTGCCCAGTTCCTCCATCGCCGAGCGGCCACCGCCGGACACCGACTGGTAGGTGGACACATTGATGCGCTCGATGCCGTACTTGCGGTGCAGCGGCGCCAGCGCCACCAGCATCTGCATGGTCGAGCAGTTCGGGTTGGCGATGATGCCGCGCGGACGGTTGGCGACCTGTTCCGGGTTGACCTCGGACACCACCAGCGGCACGTCATCGTCGTAACGGAACGCCGAGGAGTTGTCGATCACCACCGCACCGGCGGCGGCGAACCTCGGTGCGTATTCCTTGGACACGCTGCCGCCAGCCGAGAACAGCGCGATCTCGACACCGGTCGGATCGAAGGTGGCCAGGTCCTGGACCTTGACCTTCTGGCCGTTGAATTCAATCTCGCCACCAGCCGAACGCTCGGAGGCGAGGACGCTCAGGGTGCCGACCGGGAAATCACGCTCGGCCAGGATCGACAACATGGTCTCGCCAACGGCGCCGGTGGCACCGACGACGGCGACGTGGAAACTGCGCTGTGCATTGCTCATGGGGAACTCTCACGAAAACGGGAATGGGGGAAAACACGCACGACAGCTGGGTTCGGGGAACCTCCTCAAGCGGGGCGCGCGGAGGTTCCCTATCGTTTCCCGGTTTTTTTGCCCAGCATCACGCGCGCGGCCATCGCCGCGTCAGCGTTGATCGCGCTCGGCATGCGCGACGGGCCGCCGTCCAGGCCGAGCCCGGCAGCCAGATTATCCACGGCCAGCTGTACCATCGCCGTGCGCGTGGCCAGCGAGGCGCTGCCGATATGCGGCGTGAGCACCACGTTGCGCAGCGCCAGCAGCTCCGGGCGCACCTTCGGCTCGCCCTCGTACACATCCAGGCCAGCGGCCGCCAGGTGGCCGTTGGCCAGTGCGTCGGCCAGCGCCAGTTCGTCGACGATGCCGCCGCGGGCGATGTTCACCAGGGTTGCCGTCGGCTTCATCTTCCCCAGCGCAGCCGCATCGATGATGTGATGCGAGGCCGGCGTGTAGGGCAGCACCGTTACCAGATGGTCGGACTGTGCCAGCAGCGTATCCAGGTCCACGTAGGTCGCGCTGAGCGACGCCTCGGTATCGGCCGGCAACCGTGAACGGTTGTGGTACAGCACCTTCATGCCGAAACCGTGCGCGCCGCGGCGGGCGATGCCCTGGCCGATGCGGCCCATGCCAAGGATGCCCAGCGTGCTGCCATGGACATCCGCGCCCAGCATGGTCTGGAACGACCACTGCTGCCACTGCCCTTCACGCAGCCAGCGCTCGGACTCAGTGATCCGGCGCGCGGTTGCCATCAGCAGCGCGAAACCGAGATCGGCGGTGGTTTCGGTCAACACGTCCGGCGTGTTGCTGGCCAGGATGCCGGCCGCGCTGAGCGCGTCGACATCCAGGTTGTTGTAGCCGACGCCGACATTGGCGATCACCTGCAGCTGCGTGGCATCGGCCACCTGCGCCGCACCGATGCGCTCGTTGAGGGTGATGATCGCGCCGTCGGAGCTGGCCAGCTGTGCGGCGATCTGGTCCGGCGACCAGGCGGTGACGGTGTCGGTGCTGCGCAGCTGCACGCGATCGCGCAGCGGCGCGATGGCCGCCTCGATCAGCGGCTGGCTCACCCACACGGTCGGCCGCGTGTCAGCCATCGATCTGCCCGGGAATGCGCGGGGTGATCGTGCCGACATCGCCGCACTGCGCGCGATGACGCAGCGCCTGGTCCATCAGCACCAGCGCCACCATCGCCTCGGCGATGGGCGTGGCGCGGATGCCGACGCAGGGATCGTGGCGGCCGGTGGTGACCACCTCGACCACGTTGCCGGCCGTATCCAGCGACGGGCCCGGCAGGCGCAGGCTGGACGTCGGCTTCAGGGCGATCGACGCGACGACCGGCTGACCGGTGGAGATGCCACCGAGGATGCCGCCGGCATGGTTGCTGGCGAAGCCCTGCGGCGTCAGCAGGTCACGGTGCTCGGTGCCCTTCTGCGCGGCGCTGGCGAATCCGTCGCCGATCTCCACGCCCTTCACCGCATTGATGCTCATCAGCGCAGCGGCCAGTTCGCCGTCAAGCTTGCCGTAGATCGGCTCGCCCCAGCCCGGCGGCACGTTGTCGGCGACCACGTCCACGCGCGCACCGACCGAGTCGCCAGACTTGCGCAGCGCATCCATGTACGCCTCCAGCTCCGGCACCTGTGCGGCATGCGGCCAGAAGAACGGATTGTCTTCCACCGCCGACCAGTCGAAGCCGGCCGGGGTGATGTCGCCCAGCTGCGACAGGTAGCCACGCACGGTCACGCCGAAGCGCTCGGCAAGCCACTTCTTGGCGACCACGCCGGCGGCCACGCGCATGGTGGTCTCGCGTGCCGAGGAACGGCCACCGCCACGCGGATCGCGGATGCCGTACTTGTGCCAGTAACTGTAGTCAGCATGGCCCGGGCGGAACTGCTGGCCGATATTGGCGTAATCCTTGCTGCGCTGGTCGGTGTTGCGGATCAGCAGCGCGATCGGGGTGCCGGTGGTCAGGCCCTCGTATACGCCGGACAGGATCTCGACCTCGTCGGCCTCGCGCCGCGCGGAAGTGTGCCGGCTCTTGCCAGTCGCACGGCGCTGCAGGTCGTGGGCGAATTCGGTCGCGTCCAGCGCCAGCCCCGGAGGGCAGCCATCAATCACGCAGCCGATGGCCGGCCCGTGCGACTCGCCGAACGTGGTGACGGTGAACAGCTTGCCGAACGAATTGGAGCTCACGGGCGCTGCGCCGCCAGTTCGGTGATGCGTGCGCTGTGGGCGATCAGCTCGCGGCATTCGACCGCGAAGATGCCCATCTGGCCGACCTTGAACTCGATCCAGGAAAAATCGACTTCCGGCAGCAGCTTGACCAGATGCTGTTCGGACTCACCCACTTCACAGATCAGCAGACCGTCTTCGCTCAGGTGCAGCGGGGCATCGCGCAGGATCTTCAGCACCAGGTCCAGGCCATCGTCACCGGCACGCAGGCCCATTTCCGGCTCGTAGGAATACTCCTGCGGGAGGGCATCAGTCTCGTCGTTGGTGACGTACGGCGGGTTGGTGACGATCAGGTCGTAGTGGCGGCCGGTCAGGCCATTGAACAGGTCCGACTTGATCAGGGTGACGTTGTGCGCCTGCAGGCGCTCCTTGTTCTCCTCGGCCAGCGACAGTGCGTCGTCACTCAGGTCGACGCCGTCCACCTCCCAGTTCGGGTAGTAGTGGCCCATGGCGATGGCGATGCAGCCCGAACCGGTGCAAAGATCCAGCGCGCGGCTGACATCGCGGCCGGCCAGCCACGGTTCGAAACCACATTCGATCAGTTCGGCGATCGGCGAGCGCGGCACCAGCGCGCGCGTGTCACTCTTGAAGCTCAGGCCGGCGAACCAGGCCTCACCGGTCAGGTAGGCAGCGGGGATGCGTTCGTCGATGCGACGCTGGAACAGTTCCAGCACGCGCAGCTTTTCGGCCCGCAGCAGGCGTGCCTGGCCGTAGGCCGGGCCGAGGTCGTGCGGCAGGTGCAGGCTGTGCAGCACCAGCTGGGTTGCCTCGTCCAGCGCATTGTCGTAGCTGTGCCCGAAGGTCAGCCCGGCTTCGTTGAAACGGCTGGTGCCGTAGCGGATCAGATCGATGATCGTGTGGAGTTCGGCGGCCGTTTCAGCGGTCATGGCGGTACTGCGGGCAAAGTGGCCCCCGATTATAGGGGCTGGCGCCCGCGGCAGCATCCGTTGCGGCGGAAACGATCGGGCCGCAGCCGGTATGATGGAGCCCATTTCGCGTGGGAGCCCCCATGTTCAATCGCAATGCCGGCATCATCCTGCTGATCGCCCTGGCGGCGGGGCTTGGCCTGCTCGCCGCCCAGCAGGTGTTCGCGCCGAAGCCGCCGGCCAACGCCCCGGCCACCGAAGCGATCACCCTGTACCCGCAGCCGCGTGAACTGCCCGACTTCAACCTGGCCCAGTCCGACGGCACCCGCCTGATCCCGGGCGAACTGAAGGGCCACTGGACCCTGGTGTTCCTGGGCTTCACCTTCTGCCCGGACGTCTGCCCGACCACCCTGGCCGAGCTGGCCGGCGCGCAGAACCAGTGGGAGGCCCTGCCCGATGGCCTGCGCCCGCGCGTGCTGTTCATCTCGGTCGACCCGGACCGCGACAGCGCCACCCGCCTCGGCGAGTACGTGCACGGCTTCCACAAGGACACCCTGGCCGCCACCGCCGATATCCCCTCGCTGGAGCGCTTCGCCACCTCGCTGGGTTTCGTGTTCCAGAAAGTGCCGGGCAAGCATTTCGACGAAAACCCCGAGGATTACACCGTCGAGCATTCGGCCAGCCTGGCCGTGCTCGACCCGCAGGGCCGCCTTGCCGGCCTGGTGCGCCCCCCGTTCAATGCGCCGGCGATCGCCCGCGACCTGCAGAAGCTGACCGAGAAAACCGCCCCATGAGCCTCACCACCGCCCTGACGTACGCCCTGCCCCATCGCCTGCTGTCCTCGATGGCACGCTCGCTGGCGTACTCGGACGATCCGCGCGTGTCGCGCTGGCTGATCGACACCGTCACCCGCAAGTTCAACGTCAACCTGGACGAAGCGGCCAACCCGGACCCGCGCAGCTATGCGACCTTCAACCAGTTCTTTACCCGCGCGCTGAAGCCGGGCGCGCGCGTGGCCGATGCCGATCCGCGCAGCCTGGTGATGCCGGCCGACGGCCGCATCAGCCAGCTGGGGAAGATCGAGGCCGGCCGCATCTTCCAGGCCAAGGGCCAGTCGTTCACCGCCGCCGAGCTGCTGGGCAGCGACGAGGATGCCAAGCCGTACAACGACGGTCTGTACGCCACCGTGTACCTGTCACCGCGCGACTACCACCGCGTGCACATGCCGTGGACCGGCACCCTGCGTGAAACCGTGCACGTGCCAGGACGCCTGTTCAGTGTCGGTCCTGCGGCCGTCAACGGGGTGCCGCGCCTGTTCGCCCGCAACGAGCGCCTGGTCTGCCACTTCGACACCAGCTTCGGCCCGATGGTCAGCGTGATGGTTGGCGCGCTGCTGGTATCCGGCGTGGAAACCGTGTGGAGCGGCGAGGAGATCCCGGCCTACGGCGATCGCATCACCCGCAAGGACTACCGCGGCCAGGGCATCAAGCTGGAGCGTTTCGCCGAGATGGCACGCTTCAATTACGGCTCGACCGTGGTGGTGCTGCTGCCGCCGGGCGTAGCCGAATTCGCCCCGCAGCTGGGCGCCGAAAGCCCTGTGCAGCTGGGCCAGGCCCTGGCAAAGCTGCGCTGACCGTAGATCCACGCGACGCGTGGATGGATTCAACGGAATGCCGGCCAGCGGCCGGCACTACCGGGTCTGTAGAGCCGAGCACGGGCTCGGCTCTACAGTCAGAAGCGGATTACTGCAGGACCGGTGCTGGGCCGACGTCCATGCCGTCGTAGTCTTCCACGCCGTGCTCCGCCGCCAGCGCCGCGAATTCCTGGTTGCGGCGGTCCAGCGAGGCTTCGTCGTGGATTTCCACCCGCTCCACGTGCAGCACGTGGAACGAGGCGTCGCCCTCTTCCGGTTCCTGCTCGAACAGTTCCACGAACGTGTAGCCCTGCGCCTGCAGGTGCTGGGCCAGCGCCTGCAGCGGCTCGGCACTGGCGTGGACGAAGAAATACCCCCACAGCAACGGGCCGTTGATGTCCCAGTCGGTGTTCTCGCGGAGGTTGGCGAACAGGTTGCGGGTGTCTTCGAGATCCATGCGGGTTCCAGGGGTCGGGGGAATTACTTGTCGCAGCCCTGCAGCTTCAGCGTCTGGCCCTGGCGCAGGCTGTAGGCCGGCGCCTTCAGGCCGTTGGCGCGGGCCAGGGTCGGCAGGTCGCACTGGAACTTGGCGGCGATGGCGCCCAGGGTCTCCCCCCGGCCCACCTTGTGGCTGCGCACCGGCTTCGGGCGCGCCGCCGGTGCCGGGCGTGGCGTCGACACCGGCGCCACCGGTGCGGTCGGCACGCTGGTGGATGCAGCCGCGTCGGCCACCGGCACCACGCCGCCCACCGCCACGCTGCCGGTATAGCTCGCCACGGCCGGGCGCTTGATCGCCGCGTTGAGATCAGCGGTGATCAACGTGCGGGCCAGGTCGGCACGCGGGCCACTGACGCAGTTGCGCTGGTACAGGCCGGCGATGCGGGTGGTGGCATTGATCAGCGTGCCGGCCGGGATCCAGCCATCGGCCTCATAGCGCGGGTTGAGGTTGCGCAGCGCGCGCATGTAGCCATCGCGGGTGCCGTGGCTGCCCAGGCAGATGGCCAGTTCGTAGATGGTGGTCGACTTGGCCAGGCGCAGCGTGGCCGGCTGCGCGCTGATCTTCGGGAACTCCACGCCGTACTGCTGCGGGTGCAGGAAGATCCAGGCCGCGGCGATCACCATCGGCACGTAGTCCTTGGTCTCGCCCGGGAACTGGTTGTAGACGCTGTCGGTCCAGAAGCTCTGCCCACCGCTCTGCTTGAACACGCGTGCGGCACGGCCTTCACCACCGTTGTAGGCGGCCACCGACATTTCCACGTTGTTGTTCAGTTCGCGCAGGCGCTCGTTGAGGTAGCTGGCGCTGGCTTCAGCGGCGCTGCGCGCGTCGAAGCGGGTATCGAAGCCGGTGCCGTCCGGGCCCAGGCCGAAACGGCGGCCGGTGGCCGGCATGAACTGCATCAGGCCGGCGGCGCCGGCGCGCGAGGAAGCATGCACACGGCCGTTGGATTCCTTGGCCATGATCCCGAACAGCAGCGCCTCGGGCAGGCCGCGCTTTTCCCACTCCGGCCACATCACCGCGCGCAGGTTCTGGTAATTCTCGTAGCTGGTCAGCAGCGCCGGGCGCATGTCGGTCAGCCAGCGACGGATGCCGGCCTGCACCGCCGGGTTGTACTCGACCATGCTGTCGAAGGCGTGCCGTTTGTCGTTCAACAGCGCGGCAGCGCGCGCGGCCTCGGGGACGTCGGCGGTGAGGGGGCCGATGTGGTCCGGGTCGGCTTCCAGACGGTCACCGCCCTCATCGGCCACGTCATCGCTGGCGGCGGCATCGGCGTCGTGCTTGAGCAGGCGCTTGTAGCTGGCCAGCAGGGTCCCCATCTGGCAGCCCTTCTGCTTGACGCAGTCGTTGAGGACATCTTCCATGTCCTCCAGCGCGGCATCGGCTTCGTTGCTGCCCTTGGGATCGGCGTTGGCGACCAGCAGCAGGGCATCGCCGTAGCGCTTTTCGGCGGCGGTCATGCGCTGCTGCAGCGCATCCACCTTCACCTTGTCCCGGGCCGAAACCCGCTGTGCGTGGGCGTCGGGCGCCAGGGAAACCAGGCCGGCCAGGGCCAGCAGCGGCCAACCGCGGGAAATCAGGACAGGAACGGGCATTGGTGGCACTGTGTGCGAAACAGGCAGGCAGAGTAGCGGCGCCGCCAAGGTCCGGGCAAGCCGACCTTCGGACCGTCACTGCCGGCGTTAACATTGGGCTATTCATCACAAGGGCTGGACCATGGATCCGATTCTGCTCGGCAAAGGCATTACCGACGATGTTGCCGTCACCCTGCTGCCGAAACTCGGCAACCGCCACGGCCTGGTGGCCGGCGCCACCGGTACCGGCAAGACCGTGACCCTGATGACCCTGGCCGAGGGCTTCTCGCGACGGGGCGTGCCGGTGTTCCTGGCCGATGTGAAGGGCGATGTCTCCGGCCTGGCCGTGCCCGGCACCGGCGCAGAAAACCTGCTCCAGCGTGCCGCCGAGATCGGCGTGGCCGACTATGCGCCAGCCGCCAGCCCCACCATCTTCTGGGACCTGTACGGCAAACTGGGCCACCCGGTGCGCACCACGGTCAGCGAGATGGGCCCGACCCTGCTGTCGCGCATCCTCGAATTGAACGACACCCAAGCCGGGGTACTCGACATCGTATTCAAGCTGGCCGACGACCGCGGCCTGCTGCTGCTGGACATGGACGACCTGCGCGCCCTGCTCGGCCTGGTTGCCGAGGAGCGCAAGGACATTTCCACCGAGTACGGCCTGGTCAGTGCGCAGTCGATCGCGGCGATCCAGCGTTCGGTGCTGCGCCTGGCGCAGGACGGTGGCGAGAATTTCTTCGGCGAACCGGCACTTGAACTGGCCGACATCATGCGGGTCAACCACGACGGCCGCGGCATGATCGGCATCCTCGCCGCCGACCAGCTGGTGCTCAAGCCCAAGCTCTATTCCACTTTCCTGCTGTGGCTGCTGTCGGAACTGTTCGAGCAGCTGCCGGAAGTGGGCGACCTGGACAAGCCGAAGCTGGTCTTCATCTTCGACGAAGCGCACCTGCTGTTCGATGATGCACCGCCGTCGCTGGTGCAGCGCATCGAGCAGGTGGTGCGCCTGATCCGCTCCAAGGGCGTGGGCGTGTACTTCTGCTCGCAGTTCCCCGACGACGTGCCGGGCAACATTCTCGGCCAGCTGGGCAATCGCGTTCAGCACGCACTGCGTGCGTTCACCCCGCGCGACCAGAAGGCGGTGAAAACCGCGGCCGAGACGTTCGTGCCGAATCCGAAGCTGGACGTGGCCAAGGTGCTGAGCCAGCTCGGCACCGGCGAGGCACTGGTATCCACGCTGCAGGACAAGGGCGTGCCGACGCCCGTGCAGCAGACGTTGATCGCGCCGCCGCGCTGCCGGATGGGACCGATCACCGAGGCCGAGCGTGCACAGGTACGCGCCGGCAGCCCGGTCGGCAGCCGCTACGACACCGCGATCAACCGCGAATCGGCCGCCGAACTGCTGGCCCAGCGCGCGCAGAAGAGCATCGAGCAGGCACAGGCGCCGGCCGCGCGCAGCCGCGAGCAGGACGAAGCTCAGGAAGGGGGTTTCGGCCAGGCCATCAAGGACGCGATCTTCGGCACCAAGCGCCGCCAGGGCATGATCGAAACCATGGCCAAGCAGACCACGCGCACTGTCGGCACCAAACTGGGCAACCAGATCGTGCGCGGCATCCTCGGTGGCATCTTCGGCGGCAAGCGCTAGCTGCCCCTGCTGGGGTCAGAGCCCTTTCCGCTGGAAAGGGATCTGACCCTGCTCTCTCATTCGTCATCCAGAAAAGAAGTCGTATTGCATGTCCCGTTGGCGTCCCCCCGCAGAAAATAGCACCGCCCTGATCACCGCTTCCGGGCATGCGCGACTGAAGGCCGAGCTGGATGAGCTATGGCGCGTGCGCCGCCCGGAAGTGGTGAAAGCGCTCGCCGCCGCTGCAGCAGAAGGCGACCGTTCCGAAAACGCCGAGTACACCTACCGCAAGAAGCAACTGGGCGAGATCGACCGCCGCGTGCGCTACCTGACCAAGCGGTTGGAATCGCTGCGCGTGGTCGATACGACGCCAACCGATCCGCTCGCAGTGTTCTTCGGCGCGTGGGTGGAACTGGAGAACGTGGACAGCGGCGACACCAGCCGCTATCGCATTGTCGGCCCGGATGAGACCGATGCGGGCCTGGGCTGGATCAGCATCGATTCCCCCCTGGCGCGTGCGCTGCTGAAGAAGCGGCTGGATGATGAGTTCTCGGTGGAGCTGCCCGGCGGGCAGTTCACCTTTGCAGTGATCGGCGTGGAGTACGAGCCTGTGTAGCGTCGAGCCATGCCCGACCTCGCCGCCGTTGTAGAGCCGAGCCCATGCTCGGCTGATGGGCAACGCAGCCGAGCATGGGCTCG
>NZ_JBHHMJ010000790.1:0-4844 GCF_042136455.1 Stenotrophomonas sp. 3diitr2024 | reverse complement strand
CAGATCCCTTTCCCTGGGGGGAAAGGGATCTGACCCCAAGGGCGCGCGGGAACCGCCGGTGTTACCAGCCTTCCAGCACGATCTTGCCCTTGGCACGCTGGCTTTCCAGCAGCGCGTGGGCGCGCCGCAGGTTGGCCGCGTCGATGCGCCCGAAGTGCTCGCCCAGGGTGGTGTGCAGCACGCCCGTGTCGATCAGCTCGGCCACACGGTTCAACAGGTCATGCTGGCGCTGCATGTCCGCAGTGCGGTACAGCGGCCGGGTGAACATCGACTCCCAGTGCAGTGACAACGCCTTGCGCTTGAGCGCCATCACGTCCACCTGGCCAGGATCATCGATCAGCCCCAGTTGGCCCTGCGGTGCCAGCAGTTCCACGATCTGCGCGTAGTACTGGTCGGAGTGGGTCAGGCTGGCGACATGCTGCACCTCGCTGATGCCGAGCCGCGCCAGTCCCTCGGCCAGCGGCAGGCTGTGGTCGATCACGTGGTGTGCCCCCATTGCGTACGCCCAGTCCTGGGTATCGGGGCGCGAGGCGGTGCCGATCACGGTCAGCCTAGTCAGCTTCCGTGCCAGCTGCACCAGGATCGAACCGACACCACCGGCAGCACCGATCACCAGCAGGGTCTGGCCTTCGCCACCACCCTCCGGGATGCGCAGGCGGTCGAACAGCAGCTCCCAGGCGGTGATTGCAGTCAGTGGCAACGCTGCGGCGGCGGCATCGTCGAGACTGGCCGGCTTGCGGCCTACGCTGCGCTCATCCACCAGCTGGTACTGCGCATTGCTGCCTGGGCGGTCGATGACGCCGGCGTAGTAGACCGCGTCGCCGGGCTGGAACAGGGTCACCTCGCTGCCCACCGCGTCGACGATGCCGACCGCATCCCAGCCCAGCACGCGCGGGCCATCGGTGGCCACGCCGCGGCGGACCTTGGTGTCGACCGGGTTCACCGCCACCGCGCGTACCGCCACCCGCAGATCACGCGGGCCGGGCTGCGGCAGTTCCAGTTCAATATCGATCAGGGCCTGGGCATCATCGATCGGCAGGCCGGCTTGGGTGTAGGCAATGGCGCGCATGGCAGCGGTCCAGTGGGGAAGGAGGCGACAGGTTGCGCCGCACGCGGTCCCTCGGAAAGGCGCAGAATCGGGCAGCACTTTCACTCTGGCGATGAAGATGATCCGCTTCGACGATCTGCAGCTGTTCGTCCGTACTGCCGCACTGGGCAGCTTCTCGCAGGCGGCCCGCGAAGCCGACCTGCTGCCGGGGCAGGTTGCTGCGGCGGTGGCGCGGCTGGAACGCGAGCTGGACCTGCGACTGTTCGTGCGCACCACGCGCAGCCTGCGCCTGACCGGCGAGGGGGCGCTGTACCTGCCGTATGCGCAGGAGGTGCTGGCCACCCTGCGCGAGGGCCAGGCGCGCGTGCAGGGCGAAGACGCCGAACTGCACGGCACCCTGCAGCTGTCGGCGCCGTCGGACTTCGGTCGAAATCTGCTGCTGCCCTGGCTGAGCGCTTTTCGCGCCGCGCACCCCCAGCTGCGCCTGCACCTGCGCCTGTCCGACGAAGTGGCCGACGTGTTCCGCGACCCGGTCGACGTGGCCATCCGCATCGGCCACTTCGACGACGCCAACTACGTCGCCCTGCCCCTGCTGGAAGGCAATCGGCGCATACTCGCGGCGTCGCCCGACTATCTGCAGCGGCGCGGCATGCCCACGCGCCTGGACGATCTGCGCGAGCATGATTGCCTGGTCTACCAGCTCAATGGCCGCGCCTATGATCGCTGGTCGTTCGAGGTCGACGGGCGCCGCAGCGTGATTCCGGTGCGCGGCCCGTTGGTCTGCGATGACGCCGATGTGGTGCGGCGCTGGGCGGTGGCCGGCGAAGGCATCACCTACAAATCCTGGCTGGACCTGCGCGAGGATGTGCTTGCAGGGCGCCTGCAGCTGCTGCTCGATGGCATCGGCAGCCACATACCGTTGCAACTGGTCTGCCCGCACCGCAAGCAGTTCTCGCCGGCGGTGCGGCAGCTGCACGCGCAGCTGCGCCAGCACCTGCAACCTCTGCTGTCTGGCATGCCCGAAGATCCTGCCGGCCCCCTGTCGCCAGCCCCGGCGCTGGCCGACAATGACGGCCCCCCGTAAGAGAGAACACCGCCATGCCGTGGATGGGCATCCAGGACCTGTGGACGTTTCTGGTCGCCGTGCTGGTGTTTCTCGCTCTGCCCGGTCCCGGTACCTTCACCCTGCTGACCGCCACCGGCCGTGGCGGTGTGCGCGGCGGCTACACCGCTTTGGCCGGCCTGCTGGTCGGCGACCAGATCCTGATGTGGCTGGCGCTGGCCGGCGTGGCCGCGTTGCTCAAGGCCAACCCGCTGGTGTTCCACGCCGTGCAGTACCTGGGTGCGGCCTACCTGGTGTGGGTCGGCATCGGCCTGCTGCGCACACCGAAGCACGAGGGCGGTGATGCCGGCCCGATCCGCATGCAGCCGGGCCGCTACTTCCAGCAGGCGATCCTGGTCAGCCTGCTCAACCCGAAGGCGATCCTGTTCTACATGGCCTTCCTGCCGTTGTTCATCGATCCCAAGGCACACCAGGGCATCGCCACCTTCGCGGCGCTGGCCGGCATCATCCTGGTGGTCAGCATCGCCTACTGCTCGATGCTGATCGGCGCGGGCAACCTGGCCCGTCGCCGGCTGATCCAGCACCCGCGGATCAGCGACGCGCTGCGCCGCGTGGCCGGCCTGTTCCTGGTGGGGTTTGGCATCCGGTTGGGGCTGAACGGATGAACGGGCGGCTGCCGCTGCTCGGCCTGGCTCTGCTGTTCGCCGGCACCGCCTCTGGCGCCACCGTACAGGACCATCGCTGCCTGACCGGCGGTCGCAACGGCAGCATCCACCTGGAATGGCGCTGGCTGGAGGACGGACAGTCCGACGTGCGCTACGCCGGCCAGCGCAAGCGCCTGCCCCTGCGCCGGATCTCGATGCAAAGCACGGTGCTGGCCGAAGATCGCCCGTACCAGTTCGACAGCGTCTGGGAAGAGCGCATCGATGGCCGCCTCAACGGCCGCTACCTGTTGAGTACCCAGGGCGCGCTGGTGCTGGACCTGCGCTATGAGCGTGCCCGTGACGGGCGCAGGAGCTCTTTTCACGACGACGTCGAGGCCTGGCAGGAAGACGGCTGCCACTGGCCCGCCATGCCCTGACGTCGCCCGGCGCGGGGGTCCGGCCTGCTTTATGCCGATTCCGGCAGCCTGATCGCGGTGCAGCGCGCGGCGCGTCGGGTATGACCCGCGTCAGTGGTAATGCTGCGCTGCGTTCGGTCACACTCGGGAACTTGTCGTTCTTAGTCACCCCTTCCGAGGCCTGCATGTCCCTGTTCCGGCGCAAGTCCCTAGATTCCGTCACCGTCCACGAAGCCGGCAGGCGTCTGATCCCGACGCTCAGCTGGCCGCACCTGATCGCGCTGGGCATCGGTGCCATCGTCGGTACCGGCATCTACACGCTGATCGGCGTGGGTGCCAACCTGGCCGGCCCGGCCGTGCTGATCTCCTTCGCCATCGCCGGTGCGGTCTGCGCCTGTGCGGCGCTGTCCTACGCTGAGCTGTCGACGATGATGCCGGCCGCCGGCAGTGCCTACACCTACAGCTACAGCGCGCTGGGCGAGGTGTTTGCCTGGGTGGTGGGCTGGAGCCTGATCCTGGAGTACTCGCTGGTGGTGAGTACGGTGGCGGTGGGCTGGTCCGGCTACTTCGTCGGCTTCCTCGAATGGGTCCACACCCAGTTCGGCTGGAACGTACACCTGCCGGCCTGGCTGGCCGCCGGCCCGCACGTGGAAGGCGGAATGATCAACCTGCCGGCGATCATCATCACCTGGCTGGTGGCCGGCATGCTGATGGCCGGCACCAAGGAAAGCGCCACGCTCAATGCGATCCTGGTGGTGTTCAAGCTGATCGCGCTGGCGATCTTCGTCGCCGTGGCCCTGCCCGCCTTCGACAGCGCCAATCTGCAGCCGTTCATGCCGTACGGCTTTGCCAAGTCGATGGGCCCCGATGGCGTCGAGCACGGCGTGATGGCGGCGGCAGCCATCATCTTCTTCGCCTTCTACGGCTTCGATGCGATCTCCACCGCCGCCGAGGAGACCAAGAACCCGGGCCGCGACCTGTCGATCGGCATCATCGGTTCGATGATCGGCTGCACCATCGTCTACGTGCTGGTGGCGCTGGCGGCCGTCGGTGCGATGAGCTACGCGGTGTTCGGCCACAGCGCCGAGCCGCTGGCGCTGATCATGCGCCAGCTGGGCCATCCGACCGCGGCAATGGTGATCGGCGTGATCGCGATCATCGCCCTGCCGACCGTGCTGCTGGCCTTCCTGTACGGCCAGAGCCGCATCTTCTTTGTGATGAGCCGCGATGGCCTGCTGCCGCGTGGCCTGTCCAAGGTCAACGCACGTACCGGCACGCCGGTGGCGACCACGTTGTTCACTGCGGTGGTGGTGTCGGCCCTGGCCGGCGTGGCGCGCCTGGACGAGATCGCCGCACTGGCCAATGCCGGTACCCTGGCCGCGTTCACTGCGGTGGGCATCTGTCTGGTGGTGCTGCGCCTGCGCGAGCCGAACCGCGAGCGCACCTTCCGCACGCCGGTGGCTTTCGTGGTCGGCCCGCTGGCCGCACTGGGCTGCATCTACCTGTTCATCAGCCTGCCGCACACCACTCAGCTGTACTTCCTGCTGTGGAACGTGGCCGGCCTGGTGTTGTACTTCCTGTACAGCCGCCGCCACGCACTGATCGCGAAGTAAACGGATCACCGGTAGTGCCGGCCGCTGGCCGGCAACCCGCATCCTCTTGACAGGGGCAAT
>NZ_JBHHMJ010000787.1:0-9474 GCF_042136455.1 Stenotrophomonas sp. 3diitr2024 | reverse complement strand
TAGCGCCGGGCCATGCCCGGCGGACGCGGGATGGGCGATTACCGGAACACCACCGTGCGGTGCCCGTTGAGCAGGATGCGGTGCTCCACATGGCGGCGCACCGCGCGCGCCAGCACCAGCGATTCGGTATCGCTGCCCAGCCGCACCAGCTCGCGCGGCGCCATCGCGTGGTCCACGCGGGCCACGTCCTGTTCGATGATCGGGCCTTCGTCCAGATCCTCGGTGACGTAATGCGCGGTGGCGCCGATGATCTTGACCCCGCGCGCGTGCGCCTGATGATACGGCTGAGCGCCCTTGAAGCTGGGCAGGAAGCTGTGATGGATGTTGATCGCACGGCCGGCCAGCGCGCGGCACAGCGTGGGTGACAGGATCTGCATGTAGCGCGCCAGCACCACCAGGTCGATGCGCTCACGCTCTACCAGGTCGATGATCTGCTCCTCCTGCACCGCACGCGTATCGGCGGTCACCGGCAGGTGGTGGAACGGTACCTGGTAGGACGCGGCCAATGGCGCAAAGTCGGCGTGGTTGGACGCCACCGCCGCGATATCGACCTTCAGCTGGCCGCTGTGGGCACGGAACAGCAGGTCGTTGAGGCAGTGCCCCTGCTTGCTGACCAGCACCAGCAGGCGTGCCCGGCGGCGCCCATCATGCAGCTGCCAGTCCATGCCGAAGCCTTCGGCAAGTTTGGCCATCGCGGCATGCACGGTCTCCAGCGGCAGGCTGGCATCGCGGTCGAAATGCACGCGCAGGAAGAAGCGGCCGCTTTCCTCGTCGCCGAACTGCTGGGCGTCGAGGATGTTGCAGCCGTGGTCGAACAGCAGGCCGGACACTCGGTAGACGATACCGGTACGGTCGGGGCAGGACAGGGTGAGGATGGAATCGGGGCGCATCTCCACAGTGTAGGGCAGCTTCCTGCCCAGCAGCCGGATGATCACCGATGCAACCGAACCGCTTGGTTCAGTCCCAAGCGATACTTGCCCATCACCGTGGCAAGCTGGTCGGTCATGAACCTGTTGCAACTGATCCGCAGCTTCACCCGCACCGCAGAGACCGGCAGCATTGCCGCCGCGGCCCGCATCCTTGGCATCAGCGCCACCGCAGTCGGCCAGAACATCAACCGACTGGAAGCGCATCTGGGCGTACGGCTGCTGAACCGGAGTACGCGCCAGCTGGCCCTCAGCGAGGCCGGCGCGCTGTACCTGGCGCAGGTGCGCCACATCGAGGGCGACCTGGCGCGCGCGCAGGCGATGGTGACTGCCGGTGATATCGAACCGGCCGGTCCCCTGCGCATCGCCAGCAGCAGCGCCTTCGGCCGCCACGTGCTGGCACCGTTGCTGCCGTCACTGCAGCAGCGCTACCCGCAACTGCAGCTGGAGCTGCGCCTGACCGACCGCGCCGTGCAGCATGGTCCAGAGGCGGTGGATGCCAGCATCCGCATCGGCGCGCAGCTGGAGGACGGTGTGGTCGCACGGCAGCTGGCGCGCGTGCCATTCGTGTTCTGCGCCTCACCAACCTACCTGAAGACCCATGGCACGCCGCAGGAACCCTCGGACCTGGGCAGCCATCGCGGGCTGCTGCATCGCTTCCCCACCGATGGCCGGCCGCTGCGCTGGGGCCTGCTGAAGGACGGCCAGCGCGTGGACGCCGCGCTGCCGCCGAGCATGGTCTGCGATGACATCGATGCGCTGGCGTCGCTGGCGGCGGCCGGTGCCGGCATCACACGATTGGCTGCGTTCGTGGCCGAGCCCTACCTGCGCGACGGCCGCCTGCAGGCGGTGTTCGGCGCCGACACGGCGTGGCGCCCGGAGCCGATGGAGGTCTATTTCTGCGTCAGCGACCGCCGCGACTTCACCGCCAAGATCCGCGCGCTGTTCGAGCATCTGCAGGCCGGCATGGCGCCGGCCTGGCGGGTGTGAGCCTCAGCGCGCCTTGAACACGCCGCGCGCATCGCGCGGCTCGCAGCGCAGGTACTGCGGCGCCGGCTCCACGCTGTCGCGCAATGCGGCAGCAGCGTGCCACGGCCAGCGCGGGTCGTAGAGGATGCCGCGTGCCAGCGCTACCGCATCGGCGTGGCGATGGCGCAGGATCGATTCGGCTTGCTCGGGCTCGGTGATCATGCCCACCGCGATCACCGGCATGCGTACCTTGGTCTTGATCGCCGCGGCGAACGGCACCTGGTAACCGGGACCGACGGTGATCTTCTGGCCTTCGTCCAGGCCACCGCTGGAGACATGCAGGAAATTGCAGCCGCGCGCGTCCAGCACCTGGGCCAGCGCTTCACTCTGCACCAGGTCCCAGCCGCCATCGACCCAGTCGCTGGCGGAAATGCGTACGCCCACGGCGATCTTGTCCGATACCGCCGCACGCACAGCGTCGAACACCTCCACCAGCAGGCGCAGGCGGTTCGGCAGCGAGCCGCCATAGCCATCGGTGCGGTGGTTGCTCAGCGGCGACAGGAACTGGTGCAGCAGGTAGCCGTGCGCGGCATGCAGCTCGATCAGCTCGAAGCCCAGGCGCTCGGCGCGCACCGCACTGGCGGCGAAAGCGGCGATGAGCTCGGCGATGCCGGCCTCGTCCAGTTCCTGCGGTGCCGGATCGGCGGCATGGAACGGCAGCGGCGACGGCGCCACCGTGGCCCAGCCACGCGCATCATCGCCCGGCAGCTGGCCGCCGCCGTCCCACGGGCGCTTCACCGAGGCCTTGCGACCGGCGTGGCCGAGCTGGATGCCCAGCGGCATCGGCGACCAGCGGCGGACGCTGGCCAGCACCTGCGCCAGCGCGGCCTCGGTGCCGTCGTCCCACAAGCCCAGGTCGGCCCAGCTGATGCGGCCGCGCGGCTCGACCGCAGTGGCTTCCAGGATCAGCAGGCCGGCGCCGGACTGCGCCAGGTTGCCCAGGTGCATGGCGTGCCAGTCGCTGGCGCGACCGTCTTCGGCGGAGTACTGGCACATCGGCGCGATGACGATGCGGTTGGACAGGGTGAGGGGGCCGAATGAAATCGGCGAGAACAGCTGGCTCAAGACGGTGATGAACGACGTAGGGGGTGCGTATTGCACCGCTGCGCGGCTCGCGGATCAACCATCTGGATGGATCGCTGTTTCGCGTGACCTGCAGCAGCCGAGCGTGCGCTCGGCCCTACAGAAGCCCTCGCCCCTTGTAGAGCCGAGCCCATGCTCGGCTCAGCGCGAAGCCCAGGCGGCCAGCGCTTCAGCGCAGTCCCGCTCATCCTTGAACAACAGCAGGTCGTCGGCTCGGGTGCGGCCGCGGTTCAGCGCCGCCACCGGCACTCCTGCCTTCGCCGCCGCCTGCACGAAGCGGAAGCCGGAATAGACCATCAGCGACGAGCCTACCACCAGCACGGCGTCGGCCTGCTGGAGGTGATCGTGCACCGCCGCCACCCGTTCACGCGGCACGTTCTCGCCGAAGAACACCACATCCGGCTTCAGCAGGCCGCCGCAGTAAGGGCAATCGGGCACCACGAACGTGGAGAAATCGGTCTCCAGATCGGCATCGCCATCGGGCGCGATACCGGCCTCCAGCGCATCCCAGCCCGGATTGGCGTCCAGCAGCCGCTGCTGGAAATCCTCGCGGCCACTGCGGCGCTCACAGCCCATGCAGCGCACCCGGTCCAGGCGGCCATGCAGGTCGATCACCTTGTGGCTGCCGGCGCGCTGGTGCAGGCCGTCCACGTTCTGGGTCAGCAGCACCTGCAGCGTGCCGCGCGCTTCCAGGGTGGCCAAGGCCTGGTGGGTGCCGTTGGGCCGGGCCAGGCCGAAGCGCGGCCAGCCCAGCAGGCTGCGCGCCCAGTAGCGCTGGCGGGTAGCCGCCTCGCCCATGAACGCCTGGTAGGTCACCGGCGGCGTGCGTTTCCACTGGCCGTCGGCATCGCGGTAGTCGGGAATGCCCGAGGCAGTGCTGCAGCCGGCGCCGGTCAGCACGAACAGGCGCTGGGCGCGGTCGATGAAGTCGGTCAGCGGCGGGGTCATGGGAGCCAGATGGGGGCGCGTGGGCGCCCCCGCAAGCGGCGGCTCAGGCCGTCGGCAGCGGCGGCACCGCGATCGGGTGGCCTTCCTCGTCCAGCGCGATCATCACGAAGTGGCCGCGGGTACACAGCTTGCGCTCGCCGCTGTGCAGGTCTTCGGCGACCAGCTCCACCTCGACCTTCATCGAGCTGCGCCCGACTTCGACGATGCGGCCGATGGTCTCGACCATCTGGCCGATGCGGATCGGCAGCTTGAAGTCGACCTGGTCGCTGCGCGCGGTCACTACGGTGCGGCGCGAGTAGCGGGCGGCGGCCAGGAAGGCCGCCTTGTCCATCCACGCCAATGCCTGGCCACCGAACAGGGTGCCGAGGTGGTTGGTGTGGTTGGGGAAGACGATTTCGGCCATGCGCACTTCAGTGGGCGGCACAGTGTCGGGGATCGGGGTCATGGGGGTGCTTCGGTGTGGGGTCCGTCAATTTTAAGCCAGGCCCCCTGCAGGCGGCGCTACACTGCGCCACGCCCACTGCCAGGACCGCCCATGCCCGCACTTTCCGACCTGCTGGCCTTCGCGCTGGTTTCTTTGGCCATGGTGCTCACGCCCGGGCCGAACATGATCTACGTCATCTCGCGCTCGATCTGCCAAGGGCCGCTCGCCGGGCTGATCTCGCTGGCCGGGGTGGCGCTGGGCTTCGTGTTCTACATGCTGTGCGCGGCGCTGGGCATCACCGCCCTGCTGATGGCCGTGCCGTTCGCCTATGAGGCGCTGCGCATCGGGGGCGCGCTGTACCTGCTCTACCTGGCGTGGCAGGCGCTGAAGCCCGGCGGCCGTTCGCCGTTCGCGGTGCGCGAGCTGCCGCAGGACAGCCCGCGCAGACTGTTCACGATGGGCTTGCTGACCAATCTGCTGAACCCGAAAGTGGCGGTGATGTACCTGTCGCTGCTGCCGCAGTTCCTGCATCCGGACAGCGAAGGCAGTGTGCTGATGCAGTCGATCGTGCTGGGCTGCACCCAGATCCTGGTCAGCGTCAGCGTGAACGGCCTGATCGCGCTGACCGCCGGCAGCATCGCCGGCTTCCTGGCCGCGCGCCCCACCTGGCAGAGGGTGCAGCGCTGGCTGATGGGCACGGTGCTGGCCGGGCTGGCGGTACGCATGGCGGTGGAAGGGCGGCGCTGATCGTAGAGTCGAGCCATGCTCGACTCTACAAAAGCCAGGCGCGCAACAAAAAACCCCGGCATTGGCCGGGGTCTTTCGTTGCGACAGGCCTGACCGGTTCGATCAGAAGTTCATGTCGAAGGCGACTTCGCCCTGCACGCCGACCTGGTAGGCCGAGACGCGGCGTTCGAAGAAGTTGGTCAGTTCCTGCACGTCCTGCAGTTCCATGAACGGCAGCGGGTTGCGCACGTTGTACTTCTTTTCCATGCCCAGCTTGGCAAAGTGCTGGTCGGCGCAGTGCTGCAGGTACTGGCGCATGTCGCGGGTGGAAATGCCAGCCACGCCACCGGACAGCACGTCCTCGGCGAACTGCACTTCGCATTCGATCGCTTCGGCCAGCATGTCGTAGACCTGCTGCTTCATTTCATCGTCGAACAGGTCCGGCTCTTCCTCACGCACCACGCGCACCGACTCGAAGGCGAACTCCATGTGCGCGCTTTCGTCGCGGAACACCCAGTTGGTGCCCGAGGCCAGGCCTGGCAGCAGGCCGCGCGAACGGAAGTAGTACACGTAGGCGAACGCAGCGAAGAAGAACAGGCCTTCGATGCAGGCAGCGAAGCAGATCTGGTTGAGCAGGAACTGGCGGCGCTGTTCGCGGGTCTCGATGCGGGTCAGGTCCTGGATCGAGTCGATCCACTTGAAGCAGAAATCGGCCTTCTTCTTGATCGAGTCGATGTTCTCCACCGCCGAGAACGCCTTGGCGCGCTCTTCCGGGTCCGGCAGGTAGTTGTCGAGCAGGGTCAGGTAGAACTGCACGTGCAGCGCTTCTTCATACAACTGGCGCGACAGGTACATGCGCGCTTCCGGCGCATTGAGGTGCTGGTACAGGTTCAGCACCAGGTTGTTGGACACGATCGAGTCGCCGGTGGCGAAGAACGCGACCAGGCGGTGGATCAGGTGGCGCTCGCCCGGCGACATCTTGCTGTGCAGGTCGGTGATGTCGATCTGGAAGTTGATCTCTTCCACCGTCCAGGTGTTCTTGATCGCATTCCGGTACATGTCATAGAACTGCGGGTAGCGCATCGGGCGCAGGGTCAGTTCAAAACCGGGATCGAGCAGCATCTGCTTGGGCTTGTCGGCCATGGGTGTTTCCTTGAATTCTCGGGTCAAAACGCCGGGCATGGCCCGGCGCTACCTTGGTGTTTCCGTGCTGCAGCCGAGCATGGCTCGGCTCTACAGGTGCGAGGTGTTCGAGTGCCGACCAACGGTCGGCACCCACCGCGCGGCGTGTTACTGGCAGGCCTCGCAGGCTTCCGGGTTTTCCAGCGAGCAGGCGATGGCTTCGTCCGGGCTGAACACCTTGGCCGGTGCGGCGGCACTCACCGTGGTCTTGGCGATCTTGGTGGCCGGGCGCGAACGCAGGTAGTAGGTGGTCTTGATGCCCTGCTTCCAGGCGTACATGTACATGGAGGACATCGCGCCGATGTTCGGGCTTTCCATGAACAGGTTGAGCGAGGCCGACTGGTCGATGAAGGCGCCACGCTCGGCGGCCATGTCGATCAGCGAACGCATCGGCAGTTCCCACGCGGTGCGGTAGACCTCGCGCAGCGTTTCCGGGATCTGCGCCACGCCGGCGATGGAGCCTTCGGCCAGCTTGATGGCATCGCGCATCTCCGGCGTCCACAGGCCCAGCTTCTTCAGCTCGTTGACCAGGTAGCGGTTGACCTGCAGGAAGTCACCGGACAGGGTCTCGCGCTTGAACAGGTTGGACACCTGCGGCTCAACGCACTCGTAGCAGCCGGCGATCGAGGCGATGGTCGCGGTCGGCGCGATCGCGATCATCAGCGAGTTGCGCAGGCCGTGTTCCTTGATGCGCTCACGCAGGGCATCCCAGCGCGCAGTGTCTTCCGGCACCACGTTCCAGGCATCGAACTGCAGTTCGCCGCTGGCGGCACGGGTGTCGTTGAACGACGGGTGCTTGCCGCGTTCCTGGGCCAGCTCGCAGGAGGTTTCCAGCGCGTGGAAGTAGATCGCTTCGGCGATCTTCTTCGACAGCGCGCGGGCTTCGGCGCTGTCGAACGGCAGGCGCTTGCGGAAGAACACATCCTGCAGGCCCATGCAGCCCAGGCCGACCGGACGCCAGCGCAGGTTGGCGCGGCGGGCGGTTTCGATCGGGTAGAAGTTCAGGTCGATGACGCGGTCGAGCTGGCGCACGGCCAGGCGCACGGTCTCGGCCAGCTTCTCGAAGTCGAACTCGTTGTGCTCGTCGAAGTGGTTGCCCAGGTTGATCGAACCCAGGTTGCACACTGCGGTTTCATCGTTGGAAGTGACTTCCAGGATTTCGGTGCACAGGTTGGACAGGTGGATCACGTTGCCCGGACGCAGGGTCTGGTTGCTGGCGCGGTTGCACTTGTCCTTGAAGGTCATCCACCCGTTGCCGGTCTCGGCCAGCGTACGCATCATGCGGGCGTACAGCTTGCGCGCGGAGATGGTGCGGTTGGCCTTGCCCTGGGCTTCGGCCTGCAGGTAGGCAGCCTCGAAGGCTTCGCCAAACAGGTCGGTGAACTCCGGCACGACGCGCGGATCGAACAGCGACCATTCCTGGTCGGCCTCGACGCGCTTCATGAACAGGTCCGGCACCCAGTTGGCCAGGTTCAGGTTGTGCGCACGGCGGGCTTCGTCACCGGTGTTGTCACGCAGTTCGAGGAAGTCCTCGATGTCGGCGTGCCAGGTTTCCAGGTACACGCAGGCTGCGCCCTTGCGCTTGCCGCCCTGGTTCACCGCGGCCACGGACGAATCCATGGTCTTCAGCCACGGCACGATGCCGTTGGAGTGGCCGTTGGTCGACTTGATCAGCGAACCGCGCGAACGCACGCGGGTGTAGCTGACGCCGATGCCGCCGGAGAACTTCGACAGCTGGGCGATGTCGCCGTACTTGGCATAGATCGACTCCAGCGAGTCCTGCGGCGAGTCCAGCAGGAAGCACGAGGACAGCTGCTCGTGGGTGGTGCCGGAGTTGAACAGGGTCGGGCTGGACGGCAGGTAGTCCAGATTGCCCATGCGCTTGTACAGCGCCAGGGTCTCGGACACGTCCTCGCTCAGCGCGCTGGCGATGCGCAGGAAGAACTGCTGCGGGGTCTCGATCACCTTGCGGGTGTGCGGATGGCGCAGCAGGTAACGGTCGTACAGGGTACGCAGGCCGAAGTAATCGAAGTTCAGGTCCAGCGCGCCGTCGATGGCGTCGTTGAGCTTGCGTGCATTGGTCTGCACGAAGTTCAGCAGGCGGTCGTTGATCAGGCCGACTTCATGACCGCGGCTGACCGACTGCGAGAAGGCGTAGATTTCCTGGCCCGAGACTTCCTTGGCGATGTAGTTGGCCAGCAGGCGCGCAGCGAGGCGGCCGTACTCGGGCTCTTCACCGATCAGCAGGGCGGCGGTGCGGATGGACAGTTCGTCCAGCTCGCGGGTGGTGGCGCCGTTGTACAGGCCGGAAATGGTGCGGGTGGCCACGCGCATCGGATCGACGGCGTGCAGGCCTTCGGAGGAACGCTGCACCGCGCGCACGATCTTGTTCAGGTCCACCAGCTCGGTGGTCCCGTTGCGCTTGGTCACACTCATCGCGTTGGCCGTCGGCGGCGACGTCAACAGGAACTCGCTTTCCTTCTCGATGGTGGCGCTGGATTCGGTGCTCACGGCGTATGTCCTCTTGGCGTGATTGGGGGTGCTCGATGCATCGGGGTGACGCAGCCCGGGACATGACGGCCCAGGATGGCAGGACGGCGTCGCAGGGGATGAGACCCTGCGCCTGCCACTGCCGTTGACGATCGCGGATGGGTGCTGCTGCCAACCCCCAGACCTGGGGTTGCTGCGACCGACGGCCACAAGATAGTGGGGGTAGTGGGGTCCGTCAACGCCAAATGTAGTGAAATTCGGCAATCCCTTGCGCCGCAAGGATCGTGCCGACGGCGCCCGGATCAGACGCTTCAGACCTGCCGGAACGGGCTGCGCAGTCAAGCCCGAAAGGCGTCACTGCGGTGGCACAACGCACCGCGGAAACGGAACAATGACAGCTTCACATGACAGTGATGAAACTGGCTAGGGACAACCCTGTGGATAGGTGGTGGGCATCCGGTGGACGTCGGGATCACCCGCCGGGCAGCAACGCGAGGCCGCATGTGTCGGCCGGGCCGGATGAGCGGCCGTTGGGGCCGGCATCGGCCACCTGCTGGTCGGCACCACCGGCGGTCAGCATCTGCCGCGCGCTGCGACGCGCGTTCTCGCGCAGGAACGACGACGACGACGGGCCGCCACGGGTCAGGCCCAGGCCGCTGTAGCAGG
>NZ_JBHHMJ010000779.1:0-3337 GCF_042136455.1 Stenotrophomonas sp. 3diitr2024 | reverse complement strand
ACGGCCACACGACCCAGGCCTGAAACCGGATACGCCGGGGCCGGATCCACAGGATCCGACCCCGGCACGCTTCAGCCGCCCAGGCGGAAGGTCGGGTTGGAGAGTTCGCGCAGGAAGTGGTTGAAGATGCTCGGCTGCATGGCCAGCATGAAGATCACGCCGAACGCCGCACCTGCCAGGTGCGCGCTGTGGTTGATGCGATCTCCGCCGCGCTTGTCCATCCAGATGCTGTAGCCGACGTAGAACGCGGCATAGATGATCGCCGGTGCCGGGATGAAGAACACCAGGATGATCGACCACGGCTTGATCAGGATGAAGGCGAACAGCACCGCCGACACCGCACCGGATGCCCCGAGGCTGAGGTAGTTCGGATTCTTCTGGTTCTTCAGGTAGCTGGGCAGGATCGAGACCAGCAGCGCGCCGATGTAGAACGCCGGGTAGGTCAGGTAGCTGCCGGTCAGCTGCACCATCACGCTCTCGATGAATCCCCCGAAGAAGAACAGGGTGATCATGTTGAAGATCAGGTGCGACCAGTCGGCGTGGATGAAGCCATAGGTCACCAGCCGGTCGTACTGGCGATGGCGGTCGACGGCCGGCGGCCACAGGATCAGGCGATCGGCCAGCTTGCGGTTGTTGAACGCCATCCACGACAGGATGGCGGTGATGGCGATCAACAGCAGATTGACGGGGGTCATGTCAGGCTCAGGCGCTACGGTAGTTGTCGACCATACGATAGCGTTTCGCGTACCAACCGAAGGCCAACGCCGCGACGAAGGCGAAACCGGCGAAGAAGAACATCAGGAACGCCGCTTCGCTCAGGCCCGTACTGGCGATCCTGTGGGTCACGGCATCGTTG
The DNA here is from genome assembly GCF_042136455.1 of Stenotrophomonas sp. 3diitr2024. Taxonomy (NCBI): domain Bacteria; kingdom Pseudomonadati; phylum Pseudomonadota; class Gammaproteobacteria; order Lysobacterales; family Lysobacteraceae; genus Stenotrophomonas; species Stenotrophomonas sp. 3diitr2024. The sequence continues at coordinate 2,481 of NZ_JBHHMJ010000779.1, read as the reverse complement.
CGCACGGCAGCGTTCGACAGCAGCACCCACAGGTTGCCGATGGTGGTGGTCAGGTTCCAGAAGCTCATCACCACGCCCTTCATCGCCTGCGGCGCCTGGCTGTAGGCGAACTCCAGGCCGGTGGCCGAGACCAGCACCTCACCGAAGGTCAGCAGCGCATACGGCAGCATCTGCCAGAAGATCGACATGGCGTTGCCGCCGTCCATCACCACCTGGATGCCGCCGACCACGATCCAGGCCAGGCCGCTGAAGGCGATGCCGGCGGTCATGCGGCGCAGCGCGGTCGGCTCGAAGCCGAAGCGGCGCAGGGCCGGGTACAGCACCAGGTTGTTGAACGGAATCAGGATCATCACCAGCAGCGGGTTCAGCGCCTGCATCTGCGAGGCGGTGAACCAGCTCGGCATCTGCATCTGCTGGCCCTGCAGGACCCAGGTCGAGGCCTTCTGGTCGAACAGCGAGAAGAACGGCGTGGTCAGCGCGAAGATCACCAGCACGCGCAGCACCGAGCGCACGCCTTCCACGGCTTCGGCCGGATGCTGGCCGCGGGCGCGGTCCAGCTGCAACCAGGTACCGCCACCGATGCCGGCAAGGATGGCCACCAGCGCCAGGCACAGGCAGATCACGATGCCCAGCGAGCCGACCAGGCCGAACGAGGCCGCCGCCAGCGCCAGGCCGAGCACGGCGATCACCAGGCCCGGACGACCCTGGCCGGCCACGCGCGTGGTCAGCGCGGTACGCACCACGTTGGCGAACGAATGCGGATCCTTCGGCGGCAGCGGCACCAGCACGTAGCGCTTGCGGCCCAGCCAGAACACGAAGGTTGCAATGAACATCAGGATGCCCGGGATACCGAACGCCCACTGCGGCCCCCAGTTCTTCAGTGCCAGCGGGATCAGCAGCGAGGCGAACAGCGAGCCGAAGTTGATGATCCAGTAGAAGGCGTCGAAGACGATCTTGGCCAGGTGCTTGTTGCTCTGGTCGAACTGGTCGCCCATGAACGAGGCCACCAGCGGCTTGATGCCACCGGCACCCAGCGCGATCAGGCCCAGGCCGAGGAAGAAGCCCTCGCGGCTGTTCTCGAACAGCGCCAGGCACAGGTGGCCGGCGCAGTAGACCAGGCTGAACCAGAGGATCGTGTGGTACTTGCCGAAGAACCTGTCGGCCAGCCAGCCACCGAGCAGCGGGAAGAAATACACGCCGATCATGAAGCTGTGCATGATGTCCTTGGCTTCACCGGCACGGCCTTCCGCAGTGATTTCCTGCAGCAGCAGCGAGGTGATCAGGAACTGCACCAGGATGTTGCGCATCCCGTAGAAACTGAACCGTTCGCAGGCCTCATTGCCGATGATGTACGGAATCTGGCGCGGCATCTTTCCTTGGCCGGCGATGGGGGCGACTGCGTCGTGGCTCATCCTGTAAGGCATTCCTGCAAAGCGAAAGGCGCAAGGTTACCGGAACCGGGGCTTGCGAAGCACGCTGCAGGGCTGCATGACAACGGTGCCAATCCATGGCAGGCAGTGCAGGCCCTGCCGGAAGTCACGGCACCTGCACGACAAAAGCGTAAACTTATCGTTATGCGCCCCCTCGCCCCCGCCCGCCTCCTGCTCAGCTGTCTCGTGCTGCTGCCGGCGTTGCAGGTACAGGCGCGGCCGCAGGCGCCGGCCGCCGCCAGTGAGAGCGCGCCCCGGCAGCTGACCGTGGCCGCGCTGGAGTTGCCCAGCCGCGATGACGCGCAATGGAAGCAACGCCGCGAGCAGGTCGCACAACTGCTGACCGACCTGCAGCCGGACGTGATCTCGGTGCAGCAGGTGCTGCAGCAGCAAGGCCGCAACCCGGCCTGCTGGCTGGCCAGCCGGCTGCGCTACAGTTGCGACTTCGTCACCGCCGACCCACCCAGCCAGCCACTGCGGCATGGCAACGCCATGCTGACCCGGCTGCCGGTGAGCGAGGACGGCGTGACCCTGCTGCATCCTCCCGGCACCTTCAGTGCGGCCGGCATGATGCGGCTGAAGCTGGGCGAGGCGCTGGTCAACATCTACGTGGCGCGGCTGCGCCCGGACCCGGACGAGGCCACCGCCCGCCAACACCAGACCAGCGACCTGATGACCTGGATCGGCGCCACCGCCGAAGGCATGCCCAGCCTGATCGCGGGCGACTTTTCGGCCAGCACGGTTGAGCTGGTGCGTAGCACGCCCGGCTTCCAGCCGGCACGGCGCAATCCCGGCGGCCGCGCCGAGCCGCCTGCAGCCAGTGGTGGCGGCGCCAGTGGCCACGGCTTGGACGTGCTGTTCCAGGTCAAGCACTTCGGCGGCATCCGCCAGCAGCCGATCCTGCTGCCCGCCGACGGCGACCTGCCCGGACTGCGCCTGGGCGTGTTGGCAACCCTGCGCCTGCAGGACGATACGGCCACTGCCGAATAGGTCGTGCCGGCCGCTGGCCGGCTCCCTCGGGACCACACGATTGCCGACCAGCGGCCGGCAC
>NZ_JBHHMJ010000774.1:0-14697 GCF_042136455.1 Stenotrophomonas sp. 3diitr2024 | reverse complement strand
TCAGATCCGTTTTCCGCAGGAAAACGGATCTGACCCCATTTTGATTGTCGATATCTGACAGATTTCATCCACGCATGGCGTGGATCTACCCGCCACCGGGCCAAGTCTGGGGGAGAGCCCCCTGAGTCAGGGGCGGACGCGAAGCGGCGGGGGTCTGGGAGCTGGTAGGTGGGGCCCGCGTTTCGCGCAGCGAAGCGTGGGAGCGGCAGCGCGCATGCGATGGCGCGTTCCCAGGGCGCAGCCCTGCCGCCGCCTCCGGGAGGTAAACTAGCGCGATGGCTTCCCGTCCCGCGCACGACCTGCTTCAACGCGTCTTTGGTTACGACGATTTCCGTGGTCCGCAGCAGGACATCGTGGAGCATGTGGCTGCCGGTCACGACGCCCTGGTGCTGATGCCCACCGGCGGCGGCAAATCGCTGTGCTATCAGGTCCCGGCCCTGCTACGTGACGGTTGCGGCATCGTCATCTCGCCGCTGATCGCACTGATGCAGGACCAGGTCGAAGCCCTGCGCCAGCTCGGCGTGCGCGCCGAGTACCTGAATTCAACCCTGGATGCCGAGACCGCCGGCCGCGTCGAGCGCGAGCTGCTCGCCGGCGAACTGGACATGCTGTATGTCGCCCCTGAGCGGCTGCTGACCGGGCGTTTCCTGTCGCTGCTGTCGCGCAGCCAGATCGCCCTGTTCGCCATCGACGAAGCACACTGCGTGTCGCAGTGGGGCCATGACTTCCGCCCCGAATATCGCCAGTTGACCGTGCTGCACGAGCGTTGGCCGCAGATCCCGCGGATCGCGCTGACCGCCACTGCCGATCCGCCGACCCAGCGCGAGATCGCCGAGCGCCTCGATCTGCAGGAAGCGCGCCATTTTGTCAGTTCCTTCGACCGTCCCAACATCCGCTACACCGTGGTGCAGAAGGACAACGCCCGCAAGCAGCTGACCGACTTCCTGCGCGGCCACCGTGGCGAGGCCGGCATCGTCTACTGCATGTCGCGGCGCAAGGTCGAAGAGACCGCTGAATTCCTCTGCGGCCAGGGCTTCAACGCTCTGCCTTACCACGCCGGCCTGCCGCCGGAAGTGCGCGCCGGCAACCAGCGCCGCTTCCTGCGCGAGGACGGCATCGTGATGTGTGCCACCATCGCCTTCGGCATGGGCATCGACAAGCCGGACGTGCGCTTCGTCGCGCATACCGACCTGCCCAAGTCGATGGAGGGCTACTACCAGGAAACCGGACGCGCAGGCCGCGATGGCGAAGCCGCCGAGGCCTGGCTGTGCTACGGCCTGGGTGATGTGGTACTGCTCAAGCAGATGATCGAGCAGTCCGAGGCGGGCGAAGAGCGCAAGCAGCTGGAGCGGGCCAAGCTCGACCATCTGCTGGGCTACTGCGAATCGATGCAGTGCCGCCGCCAGGTGCTGCTGGCCGGCTTCGGCGAGACCTACCCCCAGCCTTGCGGCAACTGCGACAACTGCCTGACGCCACCGGCCTCGTGGGACGCGACCATACCGGCACAGAAGGCGCTGAGCTGCGTCTATCGAAGCGGCCAGCGCTTCGGTGTCGGCCACCTGATCGACGTCCTGCGCGGCAGCGAGAACGAGAAGGTGAGGCAGCAGGGCCACGACAAGCTGAGCACTTATGCCATCGGCCGCGACCTCGATGCACGCACCTGGCGCAGCGTGTTCCGCCAGCTGGTCGCGGCCAGCCTGCTGGAAGTGGACAGCGAGGGTCACGGTGGCCTACGCCTGACCGATGCCAGCCGCGACGTGTTGACCGGCCGCCGCCAGATCAGCATGCGCCGCGACCCGGCCAGCAGCACCAGCGGACGCGAGCGCAGCGCGCAGCGCACCGGCCTGTCGGTGCTGCCGCAGGACCTGGCCCTGTTCAACGCGCTGCGCGGCCTGCGCGCCGAACTGGCCCGGGAACAGAACGTACCGGCGTTCGTGATCTTCCACGACAGCACCCTGCGCAACATCGCCGAGCAGCGCCCGACCAGCCTGGATGAACTGGCCCGGGTCGGCGGCATCGGCGGTACCAAGCTGAGCCGCTATGGCCCGCGCCTGGTCGAGATCGTGCGTGAAGAGGGCTGACGGTATCGCGTTGCCGCGCTGCGCGGCCGCCGGGCATGGCCCCAACGGCGCGCGGGCGCCCCTGTAGAGCCGAGCCCACGCTCAGCTGCCTCTGCGCGAACAGCAGCCGAGAGTCGGCTCGGCTCTACCCTGGTGCAGGTCCAATCTTGAACCGGCCATTCAGCCGGAAGTGCATCCGCGTCCGCTTGCGGCTAGATTAGCGTCATGTCCCTGGCCTCGACCCTGCTCCGCGTCGTGCTCATGCTCAGCCTGTTGCTCAACGGGCTGAACGCGGCCATGGCCCGTGGTCACGAGGAAATGGGCCGGATGGCCCACGCCGCAGCCGCGGCTGTTGATGGCGGCACTGCCGACTGCCACCACCACGCGGGCATGCAGGCCGACCCGGCCCCGCAGGCCAAGGCCCCGGCCCACGACGCCCACTGCCAGATCAAGGACTGCGTGCGCAGCTGCGCCCAGCACCCGCTGCTGGTGGTGCAGCCGTTGCCGTTCATGGCCGGACCGGCGCTGTCGCTGGCCCCGCAGCCGATGCCGGCCACCGGCCGGCCGGCGCCGCCGCTGCCGCCGATCTCACGCCCTCCCATCGGCTGATTCCACACGCACCGTGCGCCCTGCGCACCGCGGCCGGCCGCCTGCCGGCGTCTTTACGTGTCTGGAGTCACCACCATGAATACCCGTATCCCCCGCGGTCCGGGCCCTGTGCCCATGCCGTCGCGCCGCCTGTTCGTGCAGGGCCTGGCCGCCGGTGGCGTGGTTGCCGGCATCGCCGCTGTCGGCGTGCCGCAGCGCGCGCTCGCCGCCGCCACTGCCGCCCCACGCCTGGCCGGCGCCCCCGCCGTGCTCAGCGACACCCGCATCGAACTGGCCATCGGCGAATCGCTGGCCAACTTCACTGGCCGCACCCGTCCTGCGATCACCGTCAATGGATCGCTGCCGGCACCGATCCTTCGCTGGCGCGAAGGCCAGACCGTGGACCTGTTCGTGCGCAACACCCTGGAACGCCACCCGACCTCGATCCATTGGCACGGCATCCTGCTGCCTGCGGACATGGACGGTGTGCCGGGACTGAGCTTCAATGGCATCGGCCCCGGTGAGACCTACCACTACCACTTCGAACTGAAGCAGTCGGGTACCTACTGGTACCACAGCCACTCGATGTTCCAGGAGCAGGCCGGCCTTTACGGAGCGCTGATCATCGACCCGGCCGAGCCGGCGCCCTACCACCACGACCGCGAGCACGTGATCCTGCTGTCCGACTGGACCGACATGGACCCCGGCGCGCTGTTCCGGCGCATGAAGAAGCTCGCCGAGCATGACAACTACTACAAGCGCACCCTGCCCGACTTCCTGCGTGACGTGAAGCGCGACGGTTGGTCGGCCGCGTTGTCCGACCGTGGCATGTGGGGGCGGATGCGGATGACGCCCACCGACATCTCCGACATCAATGCGCACACCTACACCTACCTGATGAATGGCACCGCGCCGGCCGGCAACTGGACCGGGCTGTTCCGCAGCGGCGAGAAAGTGCTGCTGCGCTTCATCAACGGCGCCTCGATGACCTACTTCGACGTGCGCATTCCCGGCCTGAAAATGACCGTGGTCGCCGCCGACGGCCAGTACATCCATCCGGTCAGCATCGACGAGTTCCGCATCGCGCCGGCCGAAACCTACGACGTGCTGGTGGAACCGACCGGGCAGGATGCGTTCACCATCTTCTGCCAGGACATGGGCCGTACCGGCTTTGCCGCCGGAACGCTGGCGGTCCGCCATGGCCTGCAGGCACCGATTCCCGCGCGCGACCCACGCCCGTTGCTGACGATGAGCGACATGGGGCACGACATGGGTAGTGGTGGCCATGGTGGCCACGACATGGCCGCGATGAAGGGCATGGAAGGCGGCTGCGGCGCCAGCATGGGCCACGGTGCGCACGGCGGTAGCGATGCCGCCAGCAAGGCACCGAAGCACCCGGCCAGCGAACGCAACAACCCGCTGGTGGACATGCAGAGCTCGGCCACCGAACCGAAGCTGGACGATCCCGGCATCGGCCTGCGCGACAACGGTCGCCAGGTACTCACCTACGGCGCGATGCGCAGCCTGTTCGAGGACCCCGATGGCCGCGAGCCCAGTCGTGAAGTCGAGCTGCACCTGACCGGCCACATGGAGAAATTCTCCTGGTCGTTCGACGGCATTCCGTTCGCCAGCGCCGAGCCGCTGCGACTGAACTACGGCGAGCGCATGCGCATCGTATTGGTCAACGACACCATGATGCAGCACCCGATCCACCTGCACGGCGTGTGGAGTGATCTGGAGAACGCGCAGGGCGAATTCCAGCTGCGCAAGCACACCATCGACATGCCACCCGGCACCCGCCGCAGTTACCGCGTGCGTGCCGATGCGCTCGGTCGCTGGGCCTATCACTGCCATCTGCTGTACCACATGGAAGCGGGCATGATGCGCGAAGTGAGGATCGAAGAATGAGCCGCTCACTGCTTTCCCCCAGCCTGCTGGCCCTGGGCCTGACCACCGCATTGCCGGTGTTCGCGCAGTCGCATGCCGGGCATGACATGGGCACGATGGACCCGCCGCCGAAGACCGCGAAGACCCCGGCCGAACCGGTCGATCATTCGAAGATGGATCATTCGAAGATGAACATGGGTGCGGCGGGTCAGGCCGGCATGGACCACTCCACGATGGACCACTCGAAGATGGACCATGGCGCGATGCAGCCAGCGGCGATGGACCATTCCACGATGGATCACGCCGCCATGGGTCACGGCACGCCCGCACCCATCGAACCGCGCGAGCCGATCCCGGTTCCCACCGATGCCGACCGCGCTGCCGCCTTCCCTCCGATCACGCATGGTGCGATGGAGCATGCACCACAGATCAACAGCCTGCTGCTGATCGATCGCCTCGAACACTGGGACGGCAAGAACAGCACCGGCCAGGCCTGGGAGGCCACCGGCTGGATCGGTGGCAACATCAACCGCCTGTGGTTGCGCACCGATGGCGAACGCAGCCGCGGCAGCACGGAATCGTCGTCACTGGAAGCACTGTATGGTCGCAGCGTATCGCCGTGGTGGGACGTGCTGATCGGCGTGCGCCAGGACTTCCGGCCGGCCGACTCGCGCACCTGGGCGGCCATCGGCATCCAGGGCCTGGCGCCGTACAAGTTCGAAAGCTCGGCGACGCTGTACATGGGTTCCGGTGGCCAGGTGCTGGCCAAGGCCGAGGTCGAGTACGACGTGCTGCTGACCAACCGCCTGATTCTGCAGCCGCTGCTGGAAGCCACCGTCGCAGCCAAGGATGAGCCGGAGTACGGCATTGGTCGCGGACTGAACAAGGTCGAAGCCGGGCTGCGCCTGCGTTATGAGTTCAGCCGCCGTTTCGCGCCATACATCGGCATCAGCCACGAGCGCACGTTTGGCGACACCGCCGATCATGCTGGCGACCACGCACGCGACACGCGCTGGGTGGCGGGCGTGCGCATGTGGTTCTGAGCAGCGGTTCGTGAGCATTGGCCAGCCCCGGCAGCCGCCGGGGCCGGCTACACTGCGCCACGTTCCAATGCAGGCTCCGCCATGTCGCTGCAGATCCGCCGCGCCACCCTTGCCGATGTCGACGCCCTGTCGGCCATCGCGATTGCCACCTACAACGAAACCTGGGGCGACTCGTACCCGGCGCAGGAGCTGCAGGATTTCCTGCAGGCGCACTACAGCAGCGAACCGCAGCGCGCCGAACTGTCCGACCCGCGCAGCGCGATCTGGCTGCTGGTGGACGGCGACAACGTGGTCGGCTACCTGGCTGCTGGTGCCAACACCCTGCCGCATGCCGAGGCCCGCGAAGGCGACATCGAACTGAAGCGGTTCTACATCCTGGCCGCACACCAGAACGGCGGCCATGGTGCACGCCTGATGGACGCGTTCATGGCCTGGCTGGACCAGCCGCACCGCCGCACCCTGTGGGTGGGCGTCTGGGAGGAGAACTTCGGCGCGCAGCGCTTCTACGCGCGCTATGGCTGCAGCAAGGTCGGCGAGTACGACTTCATCGTCGGGGATACGCGCGACCGCGAGTTCATCCTGCGGCGGACGTGATCACGCGCTCCATGTAGAGTCGAGCTTGCTCGACTATAGGCGGCAACATCCAGTCGAGCATGGCTCGACGCTACAAACTAGAAATCGAACAATTCAGACAGGAAGCTGTCCTTTTTCTTTTTCTTGTATCCGTGGCCCCGGTTGTCCTCGTAGCGCTGGCCCAAGTGGCGGGTATCACGATGCATCACCGGCGGCGGCGTGGTCGCCGGCTGCGCCTGCACAGGTGCCGGCGGCGGCAGCGCAGCGCCGGCGCGTTCGATGATCTTGTCCAGCTCGCCACGGTCCAGCCACACGCCACGGCAGCCGGGGCAGTAATCGATCTCGATGCCATGGCGCTCGGCCATCTGCAGGGTCTGGGTCTTGCACACGGGGCACAGCATGGGCATGGCTCCTGAAGGTCTGGCAACGACTCTACCTGCCCACCGATGACTGTGCGGCAACACATGACCGATGGCACACAGACTTCCGGCGCGTGCCAGCGTCCCCGGCCGCCTTCCACACTCCACGCTGGTTCCGCAGGGAGTGCGTGCATGACCGTCCTGTCCCGCCTGCCCAACGCCGCGCGCCTGCTGCTGGTGCTGCTCGGCGTCGGCGTTGGCCTGAATCTGCGCGATGTCGCTGCGGCCGCAGGCGCGCCGATTCCCGCCTTGCCTATGCCCTACGGCGGCAGCCTGCTGGACAACGCACTGGCCGTCCTGCTGGCGCTGCTCCTGGCCGCACTGCTGCGCCCGCGTGGGGTGGGCCTGATGGCCAGCCTGGGGCTGCACGGGAACGGCTGGCGCGGTCCGTTTTGGGTGCTGCTGGCCAGCCTGCCCTGCTGGCTGGGCCTGGCGGTGCTGGGCACGCCCAACACCGCACTGACCGCACTCGATGCGACGATGCTCGCCGTGCTGTTCCCACTGGCCGAGGAAGTGCTGTTCCGTGGCCTCGGCTTCGTGCTGCTGGTGAAGCTCATGCGTGGCCCATGGTCCCTGCTTGCGCTGCCGCAGGCGCTGCTGTTCGGTTGGGTGCACTGGCTGGGCTTCGGCGGCTTCGACGGCGGCGGCACTGCCCTGTTCGTCGGCGCGGTCATCGCACTGGGCGGCTTCATCTTCGCTTGGCTTGACCATCTGGACGGCGACACCCTGTGGTGCGGCCTGGTGCTGCATGTATCGATGAACATGGCGTGGAACGTGTTCAACCTCGACGACGCCGTCGCGCTGGGCTGGCAGGCCACCAGCCTGCGTATCGGCGCCGCGCTGCTGGCGGTGGCGGTGCTGGCCTGGCAGGTACGCCAGCGACGCCCGCGCCTGCTGTAACGCTCACTTAGCCTGCCGTGCACGCCGGGATCACCCCCGGCTTGCGCATACTTGCGCGCCTTTTCATTGCTGCTTTCCGGAGCTGTAGCGCCATGTTGCTGTCCAAGCGCCACGTTGAACCCCGCGTCCTGCTGATCGAGGACGCAGAGGAAACTCGCGAGCTGAGCCGTCTTGCGCTGGAAAGCCAGGCCTGCCACGTGGTGGGCGTGAGCTCTGCCGAAGCAGCATTGGGCCTGCTGGCCGCAGGTGAGCGTTTCGACCTGCTGTTCACCGACGTCAACCTGGGCCCGATCAGCGGCATTGAAGCTGCCAACCGGGTCCGCGGCCTGTATCCCCAGCTGCCGATCCTGGTGACGTCGGGCATGGACCAGCACCAGGTGCTGCCGCAGCTGCGCGACGGCATTCATTTCCTGCCCAAGCCCTACAACATGAGCGAGCTGCTCGACGCCATCCGCCTGTGCTTCCGCCACGCCGATGCGGGCGTGTTGATCGGGCCGGATGCGCAGGCAGCGTGAGGCGTTCATCCACACATGGCGTGGGTCTACCGGGTTCTTGCAGTAGATCGACGCCATGCGTGGATGGCGCCCACCTTCAACCGCTGCTGTACGGTCCGGTACCCGGGAACACCTTCAACAGCGCGCGGGTGATCATGTCCGGATACACGGTGAAGTGGTCCTCGTCGTCGATCACCATGTTCTCCACCTTCAACGAATGCCCGCTGGCGCGCAGCTGCTCGGCGAACTCGGCGTTGTGGCGCAGCATGTCGTTGCGGGTGAAATAGCGCGGCTCCGGCTTCACCGTTTCGAAGCTGCCGATCGACAGGACCACCGTGGTCGGCTGCGTGGGCGCCTTGGCCTCGGCCTGCATGCGCGGCACCCGATGGTTGTCGAACCACAGCGACGGGCTTGACAGGATGTAGCTGTGGAACATGTCCGGGCGCGTGGTCAGCACGTAGGCGCCAAACAGGCCGCCATAGGAATGACCGGCATAGGCGCGCCGCGACGGATCGGTGCGGTAGCGTGCATCGATCAGCGGCAGTACGCGCTCGGCGAGGAAATCGCGGTAATGTGCCGCGCCGCCGTAGCTGACGTCGTCGCTGTAGTCACGCGGATCGGTGCGCACCGGATCGCTGGGCGTGTAATCGCGCGAGCGGCTCTGCTTGGACGTCAGGCCTTCCTGCGGCGGCAGCCCGACCAGGATGAAATCCTCGATGTTGACGCCCTTCTGCCCCACCATGTTGCGCACGCTGCGCGCCAGCGGGAAGCTGTACAGCGCGTCGGTCACATACAGCACCGGGTAGCGTTTCTCCGGATGCGCAGCGTAGTCAGCCGGCAGCGCTACCCAGATCGGGTAATCGCGGCCCACCGGATCGTGCACGCGCAGCGCTTCGGTATCCGGCAGCACCACGCCCGGCGCAGCGGTGGCCGCGCTTTCCTTCGCTTCATTCTGCGTTGCCGGTGGCGCCACCGACATCGCAAAGCCACTCACGGCCAGGCAGGCCGCCACACTCCATCCACGCACACGCTGCATCCACACGCTCCCGTTGCGGGCGGCGCACCGCATGGCACCGCTGCCGCATCCTTGCATGGCGTGCAGCCCGGTGCCAGTGCGGTCAGGGCGAGGCCGGCGGTGGTGCCGGGAACAGCCTGCGCAGCGCCTGCATTGCGGCCGGGTGATAGAGGGTCGCGTGCGTTTCCTCCGGCAGCGGCAGGTACTTCACCAGCGGCGACGGTGAGGCATGCTGCAGCAGTGCGGCCAGTCGTGCGGCAGAGGCGGCCAGCTCCGGCTGCCCGCTGCTGGCCAGGAACACGTGCGGCTGCGCACGCGTCACCGCAGGCAACTGCTTGACCACTCCGGCCAGCATCGCGCCGCGGTTCCACCACAGGCTGGGATCCAGCGCGATGTAGCTGTTGAACAGCGTCGGTTCCTGCAGCAGCGTTTCGACCACGAACAGGCCGGCCAGCGACTCGCCGATCAACGCGCGCTCGTCGGTGGTCGGGTAGCGATGGCGTACCTGCGGCATCAGTTCATCGCGCAGGAAGCTGCGATAGGCCGCCGATCCACCAATGCGTGGCGCGATCTTCTGGTCCTGCGGATCGCTGCTCGGGCCGGTCATGTCACGACGGCGCTCGGTGTTCTCGATGCCGACCAGCAGGAACGGGCGCATGCTGCCGTTGCCGCTCAGCACCTGCACCAGCCCTGCCACGTGCAGGAAATCCTCACCGATGCCGCCGTCGGGCATGTAGATCACCGGCAGCGGCGCCTTCGGGTCCAGGCCCCAGGGCTGCGGGCGGTAGACATTGATGCGGCGGGTTTCGCCCAGCGCCTTCGACTCGATGGTGAAGGTTTCGCCGATGACCAGAGGCAAGGCGGCAGCGGGCGGCGCGGTTTCGGCGGCCATCAGCGGCGCGGCGGAGACAGCGGACAACAACAGCGACAGCACGATCAAGCGCATGGAGCGGCCCATCCTGGGAAAGTGCCGAGCATAACGCCAAGGCCAAGGCGTCGGCCGATTCGGCATGCCTGCACGTATGCTACGGCGCTGCGCGATGCTTGAACTGTATCGGGAAATGACTGCAATCGCGTTTGCTAACATTCATCGTTTCCTACAAGGAGTTGGGACATGGGGGGATTCAGCATTTGGCACTGGATCATTCTTCTGGCGGTCGTCCTGATCCCGGTCGGCATCGCAGCCGTCATCGCAGCGATTGTTCTCAGGCGAAAGTAGATCCACGCCATGCGTGGATGCGCATTATGGGGATGCCTCAAGAGCATCCGCGATGGCGACGGCGCCGACGGTCTGCCCTGGCCGGAAACCGATCTGCCGCCCGGGCGGGAACAGGCCATGGCACACGCGGAGCGTGCCGCCATTGGCATGCTGACCGTGGCGGAAATGCTGCACGCCGCGGAACGCTGCCGGTCGAGGGCCACGCCCGACCGCCATCTGGATGAGGGGCTAATCGATGGGTTGTTCTTCGCCTGCCGTGGGCTGGCGGAACGTGTGTACCGGGATATCCGGCCGGCGTAGCCGCCGTTGCACCCAGATCCGGTCCATACTTGGGACGGACTGGTTGCCAGTCCCTTCGAAACCTACAAGGAGGTTTGCATGTTGAGTGCCCTGCTCATCGCCGCGCTGGCCGCCAGCTCGGCCGCGCCCGTACCGTATGCCGATTGCCTGCTCGGCAACATCCAGCCCGGGCTGTCTGATCGTGCCGTGCAACTGGTGCAGGAGGCCTGTGCTGCAAAGCATCCGGAGAGCTTCGCCGCAGCAATGGAACTGGAACGCAGAACCAGTTTGCAGCGGCTCACCTATTTCGAGGCGGCAAGAGCGGAGGCGGCACGTTCTGCGAATGCAGCAGCAACGGCCGCACAGGAGGCTGCTGACGCGGCGGCGGCTAAAGCGAAGACTGCGCGGACGAAGTAGTTGCCGTGGAGAAGCGCAACAAAAAAGGCACCGCATTGCGGTGCCCTTCTGAATGACCTGGGTCATTGGATGCAATTGGTGGGCCGTGAAGGATTCGAACCTTCGACCAAAAGATTAAAAGTCTTCTGCTCTACCGACTGAGCTAACGGCCCATTGCACTGCCCCAGCCTTTCGGCGGGGTGGGCATTCTACCCTACTTTGCCTGGCCGGGTGAAACCCTGGTGCGTCGAGGTTGCCAGCCAGCGGCCGGCACTACCCGATCTGGCGAACCCGCTTAAACCTTCCGGGCCTCACGCGCATCCAAGCTGTGAGTCCTGCCCGGAGCCACGGATGCGCCTGCCCCTCTGCCTCGTTGCCGCCCTGCTGCTGCCCTGTACGGCACTGGCCACCCCATCCCAGGTCGTCACCGACGACATCGGCCGCTTCTGGGCCACCTATGACGCGGTGCGCGCCGAGCCCGACGTTGAACGCCAGGTCGCACTCGTGCAGGAGCGCTACATCGATCCAGGCAGCCCCGGCCTGCATGCGCTGATGCAGGTCCGCAACTATACCGCCCGCGAATACGCCGAGGCCATGCGCGCGTGGCCGCGCTTCTGGACGTCGGTTCGGCCGTTGACCGCCAACGCGCAGCAGGCCAGCGCCACACTGGAACGGGATCTTTCCAAATTCCGGGCGCTCTACCCGGCTTTGCGTCCGGCCACCATCACCTACGCAGTCGGTGTGCTGCGCACCGGCGGCACCACGCTGGGTGACAAGGTGCTGATCGGTGCCGAGATGGCGCTGGGCGATGAGCGCGTGGACGTGAGCGAACTGCCCGAAAAGATGCGCGACCGGCTACGGATCTTCTACGACAGCCGTCCGGGGGCGAACAACGCGCAGAACAACCTGCACGAGTACGTGCATACCCAGCAGCGCGAGACCACCGGCAGCCTGGCCCAGTACGCGGTACGCGAGGGTGTTGCCGAGTACGTGGCCGAACGACTGAGTGGGCGTCGGCCGGCGCTTCCGCTGTACAGCTACGGACCCGCGCATGAGGCGGACATCCGCACGCGTTTCATTGCCGAGATGGACGGGGGTAACCTCGACAACTGGCTCTACAACAGCGCCCGCAATCCATTCGGGGTGAGTGATGTGGGGTACTACGCCGGGTATCGCATCGCGCAGGAGTACATGCGCCCGCAGGCCGACGAGAAGGCCGGTATCGCGCGGATGATCGAGTTGGACTATGCCGATCCGAAGGCGGTGCGGGCATTTATTGACGCGTCGGGATGGTTGCCTGATGAGGCTGCCGGCCAGCGGCCGGCACTACCAGACTCCAGCCGCCGGTAGCGCCGGGACAGAGAGTGCGAACCAACGGTTCGCACCCACCATTGGGGGCATCAGCCCCATCACCTCAGGCGTACAGCGTCGGGTCGGCGACGCCGGCCTCGGCAAAGCCCTGCGCGCGCAGGCGGCAGGCATCGCAATGACCGCAGGCGGCGCCGTTGGCGTCGGCGTTGTAGCAGGACACCGTCAGGCCGAAGTCCACGCCCAGGCGCACGCCTTCGCTGACGATCTGGCCCTTGCTGAGGAACTGCAGCGGCGCGTGCACCTTGATGCCCGCGCCCTCCACACCCGACTTGGTGGCGAGGTTGGCCAGCGCCTGGAACGCGGCCACGAACTCGGGGCGGCAGTCCGGGTAGCCAGAGTAGTCGACGGCGTTGACGCCGCAGAAGATGTCGTTGGCGCCGAGCACTTCGGCCCAGCCCAGGGCCAGCGACAGCATGATGGTATTGCGCGCCGGCACGTAGGTGACCGGAATGCCGGCACCGCCCGCCTCCGGTACGTCGATGTCATCGGTCAGCGCCGAGCCACCGATGCTGCGCAGGTCCACGTCCACGGTCTTGTGCGCGACCACGCCCTGGGCCTTGGCCACGCGGGCGGCGGCATCCAGTTCGGAGGTATGGCGCTGGCCGTAGCGCACGCTCAGGGCATGCACGGCAAAGCCCTGTTCCTGGGCCATGGCGATGACGGCGGCTGAATCCATGCCGCCGGAGAGAAGCACGACTGCCTTCTTCATGGAAAATCTTCCGGTTGGGAGGGGAAAGCCAGCACGCTGTCCCGCGCCGGAGCTACATCAGGGAACGCTGCGCCGGCTCATCGGCCCGGCTCGTCGTTCCACAGGATTTTATGCAACTGCATCTGGAAGCGCACCGGCAGCCGGTCTTCGACGATCCAGTCGGCCAATTGCCGCGCGCTGATCTCGCCCTTGCTCGGCGAGAAGAACACGGTGCAACGCTTCACCAGGCCGTGCTCGGCGACCATGGCCTTGGCCCAGTCGTAGTCCTCGCGGTTGCAGATGACGAACTTGATCTGGTCGCGGACGGTCAGCAGCGGCAGGTTTTCCCAGCGGTTGCGCGCCACTTCGGCCGAACCCGGCGTCTTGATGTCGACCACGCGCGACACGCGCGGGTCCACTGCACTGACATCCAGCGCGCCGGAGGTTTCCAGCGAGACATCCATGCCCGCATCGCACAGCTTCTGCAGCAGCACCAGGCAGCGCTTCTGCGCCAGCGGCTCGCCGCCGGTCACGCAGACGTGGCGGACGCCCTGGGCCAGCACCTCGGCCACGATGTCGTCGATGTCCCACCAGGTGCCGCCGTGGAAGGCATAGGCGGTGTCGCAGTACTGGCAGCGCAGCGGGCAGCCGGTCAGGCGCACGAACACGGTCGGCCAGCCGGCGGTATCGGCTTCGCCCTGCAGCGAGGTGAAGATCTCGGTGATCTTCAGGCGCGGCAGCGGCGACTGCACGATGTCGCTGGGGGTGGCGACGGCGTTTGACGGGGTAACGGCGGTCATGGCGGGTACTTCTTGGTGGGGCACGTGGCGGGTGGGCTACCGTGGCCGGTAACGAAAGCAGCCGAGCATGGCTCGGCTCTACAACAGCAACCGGACGGCTTTGCTGGTCCGGAAACGAAAGCAGCCGAGCGTGGGCTCGGCTCTACAGGGCACCTATTGTACGCCCGCCCAGCGGATCAGCGGATCTGCTTGCCCAGGCGGATGGACTGCAGACGGTCCTGCGCGGTGCGCGCGGCATCCGAGCCGGGGTACTGCGCCACGACGGTCTCCAGCGTCTGCTGGGCCTGGTCGACCTTTCCCTCGCCGTACTGCGAAAGGCCGATCTTGAGCAGGCCGCCCGCGGCCTTGTCGTGGGTCGGATAGCGCGAGAGCAGCTCTCGGAACTGGGTCTCGGCCATCGGGAAATTGCGGGTGGCGTAGTAGCTCTCGCCCAGCCAGTACAGCGCGTTCGGCGCGTAGACGCCGTTCGGGTACAACTCCAGGAAGCTCAGGAACAGCTGCGCCGAATCGTCGTACCTGCCGGCCTTCAACGCATCGAAGGCAACGTTGTAGGAGGTGCGCTCGTCGCCGGTGGCGGCAAGGCTGCCAGCATCACCATGGACGGAAGGCGGCCGCTCGGAAGTGGCCGCCGCTGCCGGTTTTGCCGGGGCCGGTGCGGCCTTCGGCGCGCTCGCCGGAACGGGCGGCAGGGCCGGGGCGGCGTTGCCCCCTTCCAACCGGTTCAGGCGGCTGTCCAGATCCAGGTACTGGTCCTGGGCGGACTGCTTGAGCTGGGCGTTGTCATGCTGCAACTGCTCGATCGAGGCCTGCAGGCTGGTGACCTGCTGCCGCAGCTGATTGATCTGGTTCAACAGGTCCTGGTTGGCACTGTTGTTGTACATCTGCTGCTCGAGCGCGCCGACACGGTCAGCCAGGCTCTGTCGCTGTGCGTGCGCCGGTGCGGCAGCCACGAGGGCTGCCGCAAC
>NZ_JBHHMJ010000761.1:0-445 GCF_042136455.1 Stenotrophomonas sp. 3diitr2024 | reverse complement strand
CTGCGGTCGAGCACCTTGAACACCTGGTCCTCGTAGGTACGGGCGTTGGCCAGCACGTCATCGCGGCTGAGCGGCTTGCGGGTCAGGCTCTTGCCCGAGGGATCGCCGATCATGCCGGTGAAGTCGCCGATCTTCTGCACGCCCGGAATCTTGGCATCGGAGTCGAGCACCTCGCGGATGCGGGTCTCCATCTGCTTGAAGGCCGGGGTCTGCGCCAGGCGCGCCTCGGACTTGGCATTCTGTTCCTTATAAAACTCTTTTATTTCTTGTATTATTTCTTTATCTCGAATCGGCTGTACGATATTCATATACTTTGCCCCTCTTTTTGTTTACGCGTTTTTTGAAACACCTCTTTCTTTAGATTAAGAAGAATTATATGCTGTATGGAAAGAAACGTAGTGTAATTTAGATTTGAAAAGTGCTACAAATGTGTTATTAAAAGGAA
>NZ_JBHHMJ010000753.1:0-1577 GCF_042136455.1 Stenotrophomonas sp. 3diitr2024 | reverse complement strand
GATTAAGTCGTTTGTGCCACAAACGACTTAATCCCCTCCGTCCCCTTTTTCACCCGCGAATCATTTCGAGGGCTGGATGCGGACCCGGACTGCTTCCTCTTCCGGCGCGGCCTGCGGGGCCGGTTGCGCCTGCTGCGGCTGGGCCTGCGGGGCGGGCACCGGGGCGCCGCGATGGCGCAGGCCGATCACCAGCGCCACGCCAGCGATCACCACCAGCAGCGCGATGCGGATGCGCCAGGCCCAGCTGCGGCCGCCGCTG
Organism: Stenotrophomonas sp. 3diitr2024; assembly: GCF_042136455.1. Taxonomy (NCBI): domain Bacteria; kingdom Pseudomonadati; phylum Pseudomonadota; class Gammaproteobacteria; order Lysobacterales; family Lysobacteraceae; genus Stenotrophomonas; species Stenotrophomonas sp. 3diitr2024. Next base: position 1,318 of record NZ_JBHHMJ010000753.1, on the reverse strand, counting down.
CCCGGTTCCGGCGCGTCGCGGAAGGCGAATTCGGCGGTGGGGTGGTCACGGCGGGTAGTGTCGAGCAGGCGCGCTTCGCGCAGGATTTCGCGCGCGCGCGGCTGGTCGTCGGCACGCACGATCCATACCGCCGGATAGGCGTTGGCGTTGCCCAGGTCGGTATAACTGAACTGGCCGCGGCGACGGGTCTTGTACGAGCGCCCGTTGGTCACCTTGACGTCGATCCCATGCCCGCGCAGGAGCTCGGCCACGCCTTCGACGGTTTCCACGCGCTGGCTGCTGAAGATCTGGCGCATGGGTTACTCCTTGGCCGGCACGGCGGCGGCCGCAGCCTGGTCGGGAACCACGCGGATCAGGCCTTCCTGCGCAGTGCTGGCCACCAGCACGCCGTTGCGGGTGAAGAACTGGCCGCGGGCCAGGCCGCGCGAATCCTGCGCGCTGGGGCTGTCCAGCGAGTACAGCAGCCAGTCGTCGGCGCGGAACGGGCGGTGGAACCAGATTGCGTGGTCGAGCGAGGCCATCTGCACGTGCGGGTGGTAGTAGCTGATGCCGTGCGGGAAGGTCGCCGTGCCCAGCAGGTGGAAGTCGGAGGCATAGGCCAGCAGCGCCTGGTGCAGCTCCGGGGCATCGCCGACCGGCTCGCTCAGGCGCAGCCACACCTGGTGGTAGGGCGGGCGCTTGGGCGGGTTCAACTCGTCGCGCGGGTAGACGTGGCGGAACTCGAACGGGCCGCCACGCGACAGCCAGCGCTGCACCTTGATCGGCAGCCGCTCCAGCACTTCGGCCGGCAGCGGCCGGTTCGGTTCGATGTCTTCCGGCTGCGGCACTTCAGGCATCTTGTGCTGGTGCTCGGCGCCGGTCTCGGCCTGCTGGAACGAGGCCGCGCAGAAGAAGATCACCTTGCCGTGCTGGATCGCGGTGACCCGTCGCACCGAGAAGCTGCCGCCGTCGCGGGTGCGGTCCACGTCGTAGACGATCGGGTGGTCGATGTTGCCGGCGCGCAGGAAGTAGGCGTGCAGCGAGTGCACGTGGCGGCCGTTGTCGACCGTGGCCTGCGCCGCAGCCAGGGCCTGGCCCAGCACCTGCCCACCGAACACGTACTTGGTGCCGATGTCGCGGCTCTGCCCGCGGAACAGGTTGTCCTCCAGCCGCTCCAGCGTGCGCCCTTCGTTCCAGGTGATCTGGATGCAGATGAAGTCGTCGGTGCGATCCACGCCCAGGTAGCCGGGATCGTAGATCAGCGTGCCGGGCGCGTGCTCGCCACCAGTTGCAGCATGTATTGGCCGGCACGCGTACGGCGTCCCTTCTGGGTGATCAT
>NZ_JBHHMJ010000751.1:0-363 GCF_042136455.1 Stenotrophomonas sp. 3diitr2024 | reverse complement strand
GTTGCCGCTGGTGGCCGCCGGTTACTCGCTGGGCGGCAACTTCGTGCTGCGCCGGGCCCTGCGCGCGCCAGCGGCCGGCGTGCCGCTGCTGCGCGTGGCCTCGGTATGCCCGGTGTTGGACCCGGCGCTGTACCAGCAGTTGTACGACGCGATGAGCGAGGCGGTGCGGCGCCATCTGGGGCTGAAGGGCTACTTCATGCAGTTGAAGATCGAACGCTGCACCGGATGATGACGACGCGCCATCTCGCTGACACTCCGCATCCTGTTGTCGCTTCCGCCGCGCGCGAAGTGCTCAACAAGAGCGACAACGAGCGTTCGGGTGTGCTGTCCACGGCCATGTCGTTTTTGGGACTGTACCGTGAC
>NZ_JBHHMJ010000749.1:0-1290 GCF_042136455.1 Stenotrophomonas sp. 3diitr2024 | reverse complement strand
CCACCGACGGCGGCACCACTTCCGGGTACTCGCTGATCGGCAGGATGGGAATCGTGATCAGGCCTGCGGCGAAGATCACGATCGACAGCACAGCCGCGAAGATCGGCCTGTCGATGAAGAAACGGGAAAAGTCCATGGAGGCTCGGTCGCGCCATCCATGGCGCTCACGCCCCCGCAACCGGACCCACCCCGCCTTCGACCGTTTTCTGCGAACTGTGGGAAATGCTTCCCATGGTGGGTGCCGACCGTTGGTCGGCACGGGGTCGGATCCCGTTGCTGCGCAACGGGCTCTGACCCCGCCTCTGATTCATTTCCGGCTGACGATGAATAAACTGGCCCCATGTCCATCGAACTCCGCCACCTGCGCTACTTCCTCGCCGTCGCCGATACGCTGCACTTCGGCCAGGCGGCGGAGCGGCTGGGCATGTCACAGCCGCCGCTCAGCCAACAGATCCGCCAGCTGGAAGAACTGATTGACGCGCGCCTGTTCGTGCGCAGCCATCGCCGCGTGCAGCTGACGCCTGCGGGCGAACTGCTGCAGGAACGTGCACGCGCCATCGTGCAGCAGGTGGAGACGGCCGTGGACGAGGTGCAGCGTGCACAGCGTGGTGAGCAGGGTGAACTGCACATCGGTCTGACTCGCGCCACGCCGCTGTCGCCGCAGATTCCGCGTTCGATCCTGCGCTACCGTCAGCAGTACCCGCAGGTGCGGCTGCAGCTGAGCGAGATGAACACGCTGCAGCAGATCGACGCGCTGCTCGACGGTTCACTGGACGTGGGCATCATCCGCAAGCGCGCGCTGCCGCCGGAACTGGTGGCGCACAGCCTGTTCGTCGACCCGCTGGCGCTGATCGTGCACGCCGACCACCCTGCCCTGCGCAGGCTGTCGAAGCAGGGCACGCTGTCGCTGCGCGACTTCGCGCAGGAGCCTTTCGTGGCGTTCCGCCGCAGCGCCGGCGCGGGCATCCACGACCACATGATCGCGTTGTGCGCGGCGGCGGGCTTCACGCCGCGCATCGTGCAGGAAGCCGGTGAAGCATCGACGTTGATCAGCCTGGCCGCTGCGGGCCTGGGTGCGGCGATCCTGCCGTCGTCATGCGATCACATACGCGTGGAAGGATCGCGCTTCGTGGCACTGGCCGATGCCGGCGCGCATTCGGAAGTGCAGCTGGCCTGGCACCGCGAACGGGTAACGCCGCTGATCCGCAATTTCGCCACGCTGCTGCGTGAGGCGTTCGCCGAAGGGTGAAGTGCAACCCACCCGGGTAGTGCCGGCCGTTGGCCGGCAAC
>NZ_JBHHMJ010000748.1:0-18338 GCF_042136455.1 Stenotrophomonas sp. 3diitr2024 | reverse complement strand
CGAGCCCATGCTCGGCTGCTCTTCATTGCGTGTAACGGCAGCCGAGCATGGGCTCGGCTCTACATACACCGCGCGCAAGCCGCTAGCATCGGCCCATGGATTCATTGACCCAGATCGTGCTCGGTGGCGCCGTCGCTGCTGCCATCGCTCCGCCCGGCCATCGCCGCGCGGCCCTGCTGGCCGGTGCCGCGCTCGGCACCCTGCCGGACCTCGACGCCCTGTGGCTTGGCTTCACTGCGGCCGACCCGTTGGCGAACATGACCGAACACCGCAGCTTCAGCCATTCGCTGCTGGTGCTGCCCTGGGTGGCCGCACTGATCTGGTGGTTGCTCAAGCGCTTCGGCAATGGTCGCGTCGCGCAGTCACCGCTGCGCTGGTTCTGGGCGATCCAGCTGGCGCTGGTTACCCATCCCGTGCTGGATGCGTTCACCGTCTACGGTACCCAGTTGTGGTGGCCGCTGCGGCCACACCCAACCATGGGCTCCAGCGTCTTCATCATCGACCCTGGCTACACGGTGTGGCTGCTGCTGGGCTGCGTGCTGGCCTGGTTCGGTCGTGCGCGGCCCTGGGCGGGCAAGGTGCTGGGCGCGGCGTTGCTGTTCAGCAGTGGCTACCTGGGCTGGGGGCTGATCGCCAAGGCGCAGGTCGATCGGGCCGCCCAGCAGAGCCTGGCGGCGATGGGCCTGGGTGACGCGCCGCGCTTCTCGGTGCCGATGCCGTTCAATACGTTGCTGTGGCGGGTGGTGGCGATGACGCCCAATGGCTACGTGGTGGGTGATCGCTCACTGGTGGCCGACCATGGGCCGATGCGGTTCGAAGGTCATGCGTCCAACGTGCAGGCCTTGCGCGAAGCGCGGGCCATCCCGGCGGTGCAGCAGCTGCAATGGTTCAACCGTGGCTTCATGCGTGCGCAGGTCGTGGACGGAAGGCTTGTGCTGAGCGATCTGCGCATGGGGCTGGAACCGGACTACACCTTCAACTTCGTCGTCGCCGAGCAGGCGGACGGGCAATGGCGGGCGATCGTGCCCGAGCAGGTGCGGGCGGACTACAGCAGCCCGGCCGCGCGCGCTGATGCCGGGCGCCGGCTGGCGGCGATGTGGCAGCGGATCTGGCATGCGCCCGAGTAGATCCACGCCCTGCGTGGATGAAGGGACATCGGCGGTGGCAGCCACGCATGGCGTGGCTCTACTGCGTCGATCAGCGCCCGCAGCCGGTGCCGTTGAGTAGATCCACGCCATGCGTGGATGAAGGGACATCGGCGCTGGCAGCCACGCATGGCGTGGCTCTACTGCATCGATCAGCGCCCGCAGCCGGTGCCGTTGAGCAGTTCCACGCCCTGCGTGGATGAAGGGACATCGGCGCTGGCAGCCACGCGTGGCGTGGCTCTACTGCGTCGATCAGCGCCCGCAGCCGGCGTCGTTGAGTAGATCCACGCCATGCGTGGATACGGGAGCATTGGTGCCGCGTCGGCTCAATACACCGTCGCGCGGCCCTGCACGAACGAGTAGAAGAACACCGCATTCGGGTCGTTCTGCACCAGGCGGAACTCGCGGCGCATGCCTTCCACGGTTTCCTCGTCCACCGAGCCGGCCTGCAGCAGCTGGTCGGCCGCCGACAGCAGCAGCTGCTCCCAGAACGCGATCATGGTCTTGCGACGGGCAGGCTCGCGGTTGTCCAGGTGGATGGTCTTGATCTCGGTATGCACGTCGCGGAAGCCGCCGGCCAGCAGCAGGTTGCCCAGCTTGGCGCCGACGAACGGGTCGCCACCGTGGTCGTACTGGAAGTCGTTGAAGGCCATCCAATAGCGCCAGATGTGCGGCGAGTACGGATCAAGCAGGAACGAGGCATTCATCACCTCGGTGATGTAGACCGGTGAACCCGGCGCCAGCACGCGGCGCACTTCACTCAACACGCGTGCCGGTGACGGAACGTGTTCCAGCACCCAGCACAGGAAGGCCGAATCGAAGCTGCGCGCCTCGAACGGCAGTTCGCCGGCATCGGCCTGCTGCAGGGTGTAACGGTCGCTGCCCCACGGGGTGCGCGCCAGGTTCTCGCGCGCGGTGGCCAGCTGGGTCTCGCTCAGGTCCACGCCGGTCACGTGCAGCTCGGGGAAGCGGCGCAGCAGGATCTCGGTCTGCGCACCCACGCCGCTGCCGACTTCCAGCAGGCGCCGTGCACCGCTGTAGTCGATCTGGCCGAAGATGCTCGATTCCAGCAGGCGCGCCTGGGTCATCAGGCGCTGCTGTTCGGTGCCGGAAAACCCGTGCAGGTAGGTCGGGGAGGAAATCGGCGGGGTCATGGGGCGGGCTCTCGGAGTTCAATTCGGTCGAGCAGGCTCGACGTTGCGACGCGGCAAGGCGGTCAGGCCGCCGAAGACAGCGCCGGTTCCCCGTCAATCAAGCGGTCGAAGTACTCGGTGGTCAGCGCGATCTGGCTCTGCGGATCCTCCGCGCGGTTGACCACCGCGCGGAAGGCGGCGTTCTCCGGCCGGTCCTTGGCATACCAGCCCAGGTGCTTGCGCGCGATGCGCACGCCCTGCGGTTCGCCATAGAAGGCATGCAGTGCGTGCAGGTGGCCAAGCAGGATGTCGCGCACTTCGGCCAGCGACGGTGGCGGCAGTTCCTGCCCGGTGGCCAGGTAATGCGCCACTTCGCGGAAGATCCACGGCCGGCCCTGTGCGGAACGGCCGATCATCACCGCGTCCACGCCAGTTTCCTTCAAAACGTGGGCAGCCTTCTGCGGCGAATCGATATCGCCATTGGCGATGACCGGAATGCGCAGGGCGGCCTTGATCTCACCGATGGTGGCGTACTCGGCCTGGCCGGTGTAATGCTGGTCGCGGGTGCGGCCGTGCACGGCCAGTGCAGCGATACCGCTGTCCTCGGCGATGCGCGCGATCAGCGGGCCATTGCGGTGGTCACAGTCCCAACCGGTGCGGATCTTCAGCGTGACCGGCACGTCCACCGCGTTGACCACGGCTTCGAGGATGCGCGCCACCAACTGCTCGTCGCGCATCAGCGCTGAGCCGGCCCAGGCGTTGCACACCTTCTTGGCCGGGCAGCCCATGTTGATGTCGATGATCTGCGCGCCGTGGTCGACGTTGTAGCGCGCCGCCTCGGCCAGCTGCTGCGGCTCGGTACCGGCGATCTGCACGCTGATCGGCGCCGGCTCGCCCTCATGGTCCATGCGGTGGATCGACTTGCGCGTGTTCCAGAAGCGCGGGTCGCTGATGGTCATTTCCGAGGCGGCCAGGCCCGCGCCCAGCCGTTTGCACAGCAGGCGGAAGGGCTTGTCGGTGACGCCGGCCATGGGCGCCAGCACGACGTTGGGGGCAATGGTGTACGGGCCGATCTGCATGCGCCCATTGTAGAGCGCGGGCGCGGCCTGGGCGGTGTCGGCCGGCCCCGGGTTCAGGCCGATCGGCACCGACCTCATGCCGTACCGGCATCAGCAGATGCTTGACGGTTGCTTCCGTCGCCCCCAAGGGCGGGCGATGGTGGCCGGCTAACCCAGGCTCTGCCAGGCCTGGCGGGTACCCAGGGCGAAGGCCAGCCCCAGGCCCAGGCAGGCCAGCGAACTGACCACCCAGAAGCGCCGGCCGTTGTACCCCGGCCGGAACAGTGCCAGGCCGAAGCCCGTCGCGGCGCGCAGCAGCAGCAAGGCAGCGATGGCGGGCAGGACCAGGCGGCTGGCCGGCAGCGGCGAATGCCAGCCCGCGGCGGCCAGTGCGTACAGGGTCCAGGCCACCAGCACGGCCGTGATGCCGGCGGTCATCAACGGTGGCCACCAGTGCCCCGCATGCGCGAGCCCGACCACGCGCTGGCCGGCACCGAAGTATCTGTACCACGCGGCGCCGAAGGCGATGCAGCCGATATGCAGCAGCGCCGCAGCGGCACTGCCTGCGGCCGCGACCAGCAACCAGGGGAATCCGTCCATGTCCTGCCCGTGCAAGGAAGCTGCGCGGATCGTGAGCGAGGGGCAGGATGTGGGCAATGTGACAGGCGGTCGCAGGGGCTGGGCAATGGGCAAAAGAAAGGCCCAGGTGCCTGTGCACCCGGGCCTTGTCATCCACGCGTGGCGTGGAATTACTTGGCTTCGGCGTCGGCCGGGGTGAAGCGTGGCATTGCCGCTGCAGCGCCTTCCTTCTCGGTCGAGCGACCGGCGAACTGGTTGGCAAAGCGCACGTGGCGGGCGAACGGGGCGTCGGCCACCTGCGCCAGCGACGCGGCCAGCGCACCGTTGAAGGCATCACCGGCACCGGTGGTGTCGATGGCCTGCACCTGCTCGGCGCCGACGCGGTAGTACGGCTGGGTATCGCCGCGCAGGTTCTCGTCGGCATGCGAGACGAACACGCCCACCGAACCCAGGGTCACCACCACGGTACCGTTGCCGACCAGCTTGCGGCAGAGCGCATGCAGGCTGGCGCCATCCAGCGCGGCGACATCGTTGGCATCCACGCGCTCACCGACATGGCGGCCGAGCAGCGCGGCGAACTCGGTCTCGTTCGGGGTGATCACATCGGCCAGCTTGAGCAGGCCGATGGTCGAGGGCGCGTCGGCCGGTGCGGTGTTGAGCACGGTGGTGACACCGGCCTCGCGGGCCGTGGCCAGCGCCGCTTCGATGGTCTGCACCGGCGATTCCAGCTGCACCAGCACCACCTTGGCGCTGGTGAGCAATGCCTGCTGCTGTTGCAGGAAGTCGGTGCTGAGCGCGGCGTTGGCGCCCGGGCCGATCACGATGGTGTTGCGGCCACGCGCGTCCACGTAGATGCCCGCAGTGCCGGTTGGCTCGCTGCTGGCTTCGGCAATCAGGCCGAAGCCATCCTGCGCGGCCAGTTCGCGTGCGGTGGCGCCGCCGGCGTCATCGCCCAGCGCGCACACGAAGTGCGTCTCGGCGCCGGCGCGGCAGGCGGCCACGGCCTGGTTGAAGCCCTTGCCTCCCGGGCCGGTGCTGTAGCGGCCGGCAATGGTCGCACCCGGTGCCGGCAGCGACTCGCACCGCCACACGTGATCGACATTGAAGGAACCGACGACAACGACACTGCTGCTCATAGGAAATCTTTTCTCAACCAGGGGTTCAACTGAAGTGCGTCAGCACGCCGGCGATGGTCGCCGTCATGAAGGTGGCAATGGTACCGCCCAACACCGCGCGCAGGCCGAACTTGGCCAGATCGTGGCGACGTTCCGGCGCCAGGCCGCCGATGCCGCCGATCTGGATCGCGATCGAGCTGAAGTTGGCAAAGCCGCACAGCGCGTAGGTGGCGATCAGGCGGCCTTCGTCGGACAGGCTCACGCCCGCCACCTGGCCGTTCACGATCTGCGACAGCTCGGTGTAGGCCACGAACTCGTTGATCACGACCTTCTGGCCGATCAGCGAACCGACGGTGGTGGCATCAGCCCACGGGGTACCGATCACCCAAGCGATCGGGGCCAGCACGTAACCGAAGATGGTCGACAGGTTGGTCGGCTTGCCGATGGCAGCGGCCAGGCCGGTCACTTCGCCGAACCAGGTGAGCGGTGCATTCAGCAGCGCGATCAGGGCGATGAATGCCAGCAGCATCGCGCCGATGTTCAGCGCCAGCTTCAGGCCGTCACCGGCACCGGCAGCGGCCGCGTCGATGATGTTGCTGGAGGTCTTCTCCACTTCCATCTTCACCGTGCCGCGGGTCAGCGGGGTGCCGGTTTCCGGAATCAGCAGCTTGGCCACGACCAGGGTGGCCGGTGCGGCCATGATGCTCGCTGCCAGCAGGTGCTTGGCGTAGAAGGCCTGCTGCGCCGGGTCGCCACCGCCGAGCATGCCCACGTAGGCCGCCAGCACGCCGCCGGCGATGTGCGCCATGCCGCCGATCATCATGGTCAGCAGCTCGGACTGGGTCATCCTGGCGATGTACGGGCGCACGGTCAGCGGCGCCTCGGTCTGGCCGATGAAGACGCTGGCGCAGACGCTGGTGGTTTCCGCGCCGGACACGCGCATCACCTTGGTGATCGACCAGGCCATCACGCGCACGATCGCCTGCATGACGTTGAGGTGGTACATGACCCCCATCAGCGCCGAGAAGAAGATGATGGTCGGCAGCACCTGGAAGGCGAAGATGAAGCCGTAGTTCTTGGTGTCCATCAACGAGCCGAAGATGAAGCCCGAGCCCTCGTTGACGAAGCTCAGGACCTTGACGAAGCCCTTGCCCAGCGCATCGAACACGTCGCGCCCGCCCGGCACCAGGATCACCAGCGCCGCGAAGGCGATCTGCAGGGTGATACCGGTGGCAACCAGCTTCCAGTCAACCGCACGCTTGTTGTTGGAAAACAACCAGGTGATGCCGATCAGCACCGCCAACCCGAACAGGCCGAAGCCGATCCTGCCCAAACCTTCGACCATGTGAGTGACTCCCCTGGGGCGTCGCGAAAAACGGGAAGCCTAGTGCAGGGCAGGGGCCGGGGCAAGAAAAAGCAGCGTGCGCGCGCCCATCGGTACCGATCAGGCCAGCAACGGCAAGGGCTTGCGGCCGGCGGCGGCAGGTAGAATGGGGCTCGATCCCGGCCCGGATGCGGGCCCGCAGCAGGAGATTCGCATGCAATACCGCCGCCTGGGCTCCACCGGCCTGCCGATTTCCGCCCTGTCCTTCGGCGCCTGGGTGACCTTCGGTGACCAGATCCCGCGCGACGAGGCCCGCAACCTGGTGGCTGCCGCCTGGGACCACGGCGTCAACTTCTTCGACAACGCCGAGGGCTATGCCAACGGCCGCGCCGAACAGGTGATGGGCGATGTGATCGCCGACCTGCGCCTGCCGCGCGATGGCATCTGCGTCTCCAGCAAGGTGTTCTTCGGCAGCGCCAAGGACCCACGGCCGACCCAGCGCGGCCTGTCGCGCAAGCATGTGACCGACGCCTGCCATGCCGCGCTCAAGCGCCTGCGGGTGGACTACCTGGACCTTTATTACTGCCATCGCCCGGATCCGGACGCGCCGATCGCCGAGACCGTGCATGCCATGGATACCCTGGTGCGGCAGGGCAAGATCCTCTACTGGGGGACCTCGGAGTGGTCGGCGGTGCAGATCCAGCAGGCGCTGGACATCGCCGAAGCACGCAACCTGCAGGGCCCGTCGATGGAGCAGCCGCAGTACAACCTGCTGCACCGCGAACGCGTCGAGGTCGAGTATGCGCCGCTGTATGCCGGTGCCGGCCTGGGCACCACCATCTTCTCGCCGCTGGCCTCGGGCCTGCTGACCGGCAAGTACGACCAGGGCATTCCGGCCGATGCGCGGCTGGGCCGCGAGGGCATGGAATGGCTGCAGGCGCTGGTGCTGGGTGACGACTCCGAGGCCCGCCTGGCCCAGGTGCGCCGCTTCAGCGAAGCGGCGCGTGAGCTGGGCCACGCCCCGGCCACGCTGGCGATTGCCTGGTGCCTGCGCAACCCGAACGTCTCCAGCGTGATTCTCGGCGCCAGCCGGGTCAGCCAGCTGCTGCAGAACCTGCAGGCGCTGGAGGTGCTGGAGCAGGTCGATGCGGCTGGCTGGGCGCAGGTCGAAGCCGCCTTCGCCTGACAGCCCTTTGCGGAGTCGAGCCATGCTGGACTTCAGATTGACCAGGTCTTTGTAGAGTCGAGCCATGCTCGACTCCGCGCGCAGCGCGTGCGTTTCCAGGCTACGGTGCCAAGAGCAGTCGAGCATGGCTCGACTCTACAAAAGCGCTGTGCCGTCTTTTGATTGATGGTGACTATCGAATTTTCGAATTCGATCATTAATCCCATCAGTCAAATTGAGAATGGTTGTTGATTGTCAACTGAGAATCATTATCATTTGACTCGTCCCTCGCACGAGTCCAGATGCTCATGAATGCTCAACCTGTACTGCTGCGCCCCGAAACGCTGACCCTCCGCGATCGTCCGGTCCGTGTCGTTCCGCCGGAAGAGGTCATCGACAGCGAAGCCCTGCTCAAGGGCCGTCGTGAAGTCCTGATCCAGCACGGCGACCGCTTCTACCGCCTGCGGCACACCAGCAACGACAAGCTGATCCTGACCAAGTAATCGCGGCCTGGTCGCCCGCCTCCCTCCCTCCTGCCGGCAGCGCCGGCAGGGTGGGCGACCCGTCCGAGCCCGCTCTCTCCCCCTCGGTCTACCGCGTGCACCTCCCGGGTGTGCCGGTAACCGGGGGTTCCCCTGCCTGACCGAACGAACCCGATGACCCGCCCTACCGCCCTTTGCCTCGCCGTCTGGATGGCCCTGCCGCTGTCCGCCCATGCTGCTGCCGCGGCCACCGCCGCGCCTGATGCGCGCGACTTCGACCGCGTGCAGGTCACCGCCACCCGCACCGAGCGGGCAGTGAGTGACGTGGCGGCCACCGTGGATGTCATCGACCGCGAGCAGATGGACCGGCACCTGGTGCAGGACATCAAGGATCTGCTGCGCTACGAGCCGGGCCTGTCGGTCAGCCGCAGCGCCGCGCGCTTCGGCCTTGGCAGCATCCGCATCCGTGGCCTGGACGGCAACCGCGTGCGCGTGCAGACCGATGGCATCGCCATGCCCACCAGCTTCAACATCGGCTCGTTCTCAAACGCCAACCGCAACTTCACCGATCTGGACACGCTCAAGCGCGTGGAGATCGTGCGTGGCCCGGCCAGCTCGCTGTACGGTTCCGACGCGCTCGGGGGCGTGGTGGCCTTCGTCACCAAGGATCCGGCCGATTACCTGAAGGATGGCAAGGACAGCTATGTCGGCCTGAAGTTCGGCTACGACGGTGAGTGGAAGGGCCTGCTCGGCGGCGTGACCAGCGCGTTCGGCGGCGAACACTGGAGCGGCATGGTCAACATCAACCATCGCCAGGGCCAGGAAACCGGTAACAAGGGCGATGTTCGCAGCCTCGACAACACTCGTACCGCGCCCAACCCGCAGGACCGCGACGGTCGCAGTGGCCTGGCCAAGCTGGTCTATGCACCGAGCGAGGACCAGCGCTTCCGCCTGACTGTGGAAGGCAACGAAGACAACACCGATACCAACGTGCTGTCCTCGATCGACCGCACCACCACCACCGGCATGAAGGCGCGCGACACGCAGAACCGCACCCGCGTGTCGTTCGCCCATGAAATGGATGCGCTGGACAAGGGCTTCGCCGACAACCTGCATTGGCAGCTGTATACCCAGCACAGCGAGACCAACCAGATCACCGACGAAGACCGCGCCAACCGCAGCCGCCGCCACCGCGAGTTCAACTTCGACCAGCGCGTGTACGGCCTGCAGGCACAATTCAACAAGGCGTTCAGCACCGGCAGTGTCGAACACGCGCTGACCTACGGCTTCGAAGGTGCGCGTACCGAGATCCGCCAGAAGCGCGACGGCTATCAGGTTCTGGCCAATGGCCAGACCAGCACCACCATCCTGCCCGACGCCTTCCCGGTACGCGACTTCCCGATCAGCAAGACCACCGAGCTGGGCCTGTACGCGCAGGATGAAATGCGCATGGCCGGCGGCAAGCTGTCGCTGGTGCCGGGCGTGCGCGTGGATCGCTACGAGCTGAAGCCGGAAGTGGACAGCATCTTCGCCGACGACAATCCCGGCGTTGCGGTGGCCAGGCTGACCAAGACCAGCGTCTCGCCGAAGCTGGGCGTGGTCTATCGCTTCACCGACGAATGGTCGTTGTTCGCCGGCTACTCGCATGGTTTCCGCTCGCCGCCGTACAACGACGTCAACCTGGGCTTCACCAACTTCGCCTTCGGTTACACCGCCATCCCCAATCCGGACCTGAAGCCGGAAACCAGTGATGGCATGGAGCTGGGCCTGCGCTTCCTGTCACCGGCCGCCTACGTCAGCGTCAGCGGCTACTACAACGAATACAAGGATTTCATCGAGTCGCAGTCGCTGGTCGGCACCAACGCCCAGGGCCTGATGGTGTTCCAGTCGCGCAACATCGCCGATGCGCGCATTTACGGTGCCGAACTGAAGGCTGGCGTTGACTTCGGCCAGATCAACCCGGCGCTGCAGGGCTGGGCGCTGCGCAGCTCGGTGGCCTGGTCGCGCGGCGACAACAAGACCGAGGACACTCCGCTGGATTCGGTCGACCCGCTGCGCGGCACCGTCGGCCTGATGTACGACACCGACGCCTGGGGCGTCGAACTGGCCGGTACCTTCGTCAAGCGCAAGGACCGCGTCACTGCAGCGACGGTGTACCGCCCGGCCGGCTACGGCGTGGCCGACCTGATGGCGCACTGGAACTTCGCCCCGGGCGCGACCTTCAACGTCGGCGTGTTCAACCTGGGCGACAAGCGCTACATCGATTGGTCCAACGTGGGTTCGACGCTGTCTGCGACCAGCCGCGTGCTGGATCGCTACACCAGCCCGGGCCGCACCCTTTCCGCCAGCCTTGCCGTTTCCTGGTGACCTCATGAGCCGCGCCTTGTCCGCACGCAGGAATGACGCCATCGCCGTGCAGGGCAGCGCGGCCTGGCCGACCCCGGCACAGCTGGCCACGCTCGGCACCGTGTTGTGCCTGTACCACGCCGACGGCAACGAGCTGGGTGGCTGGCGCCAGGCGGTGCGCGTGCACGCCTGCCAGGGCGTGGACAGCGAGGGCGTGCGCGAAAGCCTGTGCTTCCTCGATGCCCGCGGCCGCTGCGTGTGGCGGCTGTACCTGTTGCCCGACAGCGATTTCCTGGCCTGGGACCGGCTGGTCGCGGCGCTGCCGCCGGGCCCGGAGCATGACAGCGAGGGCAGTGTCGGCGAACGCCTGTGGCGGCGCCTGGCCGGCCATCTTGGTGGCCAGCGCTGGCGCCTGTGCACGCTGCGCCTGCATGCCGCGGACGAGGGCCGCACGCTGGCAGCCAGCCTGTCGACCCTGTCCTCGCTGGGCGCGGCCACCGCGCGTCGCATCGCTCGGTTGGAAGGTGCCGAAGGCGAGCTGGCGATCGACGATTGCTGCTGCGCCGACGCCGCGCGCCGGCCGACACCCCGTATTCCCGGCGACCTGCCGCTGATCCGCCTGTGATCCTTTCCTGATGGAACGCCCGCCGGCCCTGGAAGGCCTCTCAACGAACCTGCAACCCCGAAGGAAGACCCGATGAAGTTCCAGACAGCCAGCGTCATGCTGTTGCTCGCTGCCAGCGGCGTGGCCAGCGCGCAGCCCTCCGACATCGCCCGCGACCACGACAGCATCCTCGCCATGCAGGGCGAGTACACCGTCGACTTCGCGTTCGACGAGACCGTGCTGCTCAAGCCCGGCTACGAGCGTGCGCCGGCGATGCGCAGCGGCGGCAGCGAAGTGGTCATCGTGGTCGAGGACACCCCGCAGCGCATCGTGCTGCAGCACCTGTTGCTCGATGAGAAGAGCGGCCACATCACCAAGCACTGGCGCCAGGACTGGGTCTACGAAGCGCCCAGCCGTTTCGAGTTCAGCGCCGACCAGACCTGGCAGGTACGCCGCATTCCCGCAGCGGTGAACCAGGGCGCCTGGACCCAGTGCGTGTATGAAGTGAGCGATGCACCGCGCTACTGTGGCACCGGCAAATGGACGTACACCAACAACGTGCCGAGCTGGACCAGCGACCTGAGCTGGCGCCCGCTGCCGCGTCGTGAATACACAAAGCGCAGCGACTACAACGCGCTGGCCGTGGTCAACCGCCACACGCTCACGCCCAATGGCTGGACCCACGAGCAGTTCAATACCAAGGTGCAGCGCAACGCCGACGGCAGCCAGGTGGAGATCGCCCGCGAGTTCGGCTTCAACGACTACGTCAAGACAACCGAGGTCGACTTCACCCCGGCCCGCGCCTACTGGAAGGCCACCGCCGGCTACTGGGCCAAAGTGCGCCAGCGCTGGGACGGCTTCCTCGGCCAGGCCCCGGGCGTGCACCTGAAGACCAAGCTCGATGGCATGGCGATGATCATCCCGCTGTTCACCCAGGCCGAAGAGATCCAGTCCGGCAAACAGGTGAAGGACGCGCAGATCGACGAGGTCTTCGCCAAGTACGTGGAAAAGGCGCCGAAGGAAGGCTGATCGCCGCAGTGGAGAGGGGTGCCGGCGTACCCGGCACCGCATCCACCTGCTCCCGGTGGCTGCCGAGCCTGCTCGGCACGCCGTCCGGAGGCGCAAACGATTCAGGCCTCGCGCAACGCCAATGCCGGCGGAGTATGCAGGATCGCCCGCGTGCCCCACCAGCCCGCCAGCAGGCTCAAGCCGATGCCGACTACGCCGCCAATCAGCAGCCCCGACCACGGCGGCAGCAATGGCAGCTCGAACACCTTCTGCGAGACCGCCACGCCGATCGCAGCGGCCGCCCCCACCGCCAGCATCGCCGCCAGCGTGCCCAGCGCGCCGAACTCCACCAGTACCGCGCCACGCAACTGGCGCCGGGTCGCACCTAGCGTGCGTAGTACCGCGCTGTCGTAGCGGCGCTCGCCGGCGGTGGCCTGCAGCGCGGCCAGCAGCACCAGCACGCCGGCCAGCAGGCTGAACACCATCACCAGCTGCACCGCCTGCGCCACGCGCTCCATCACATCGCGCACCTGCGAAATCACCGCATCCACGTCCAGCAGCGACAGGTTCGGCTGCGCACGCACCAGCTCGCCCAGCCCGGCCGCCTTGCCGGCCGGCAGGTGGAATGCCGACAGCAGGTTGTGCGGGGTGTCACCCACGGCGTTGGGGTTCAACAGCACGAAGAAGTTGGGCCGGAAGGTGTTCCAGTCCGCCTTGCGCACGCTGGTGACGGTGAACTCGCGTTCCTGCTCGCCCACTGCAATGGTGATGCGATCGCCCGGGTACACGCCGTAACGCTTGGCCCAGCCGATTTCCACCGAAGCTTCCGGCGCGGTGCTGTCGGCTTTCCAGAACGTGCCATTGACCAGCGTATTGGCCGGCGGGAAGGTGCTGCGCCAGCTGAAATTCAGTGGCCGGTTCTCGTCGTCGTCATCGCGCTGACCTTCGCCTTGTGCCGCTTGTCCGTCCTGACCGGGCTCGCGGTCCACGCGCAGCGGTGGCTTGCCATTGATCGCGATCAGGCGGCCGGTGGCCATCGGTTCGATGCTGGCGTCACCGGCGCCCAGTCCACGCAGCGTGGCCAGCACGCTGTCGCGCTGTTCGGGCTGGATGTTGATCAGGAAGTAGTTGGGCGTGTCCGCCGGCAGGCGCTCGCGCCATTGCTGCAGCAGGCCGGGGCCGGTCACGGCCAGCAACAGCAGCGCGCACAGCGACAGCGACAGCCCGACCAGCTGCATTACCGCCAGCATCCGGCGCCGGGTCAGCGCGGCCAGGCCCAGCCGCCAGTGGCCGTGCAGGCGGTGCTGCAGGCCGCGCAGCAGTTGCAGCAGCACGAAGCCGACCACCCCGGCGGCCAGTGCCAGCGTGGCCAGGCCGCCCAGCACCCACAACGCCAGCTTCAGGTCGCCGGTGACTTGTACCGCCAGCAGCAGGCTGGCCGCCAGCGCTGCCACATAGGCCAGCAGTGACGCCGGCGGCAGGGCAGCGAAGGAACGGTTGAGCACCCGCATCGGCGGCACCCCGCGCAGGCGCAGCAGCGGTGGCAGGCCGAAGCCGAACAGCAGCAACAGGCCGATGCCGGCGCCGGTCAGCGCAGGCATCGCCTCGGGCAACGGCAGGCGCTGCGGCACCAGGCTGCCCAGTACCTGCACCAGGCCTTCCTGCGCGGCCATGCCCAGGCCGATGCCGAGCGCACAGGCCGGCACCGCCAGCATCAGCAGCTGCAGTGCCAGGCCAAGCAGGATGTCGCGCTGGCGCGCACCCAGGCAGCGCAGGATCGCCACCTGGTCGATGCGGCGCAGCGCGAAGCGGTTGGCCGCCAATGCGGTGGCCACGCCCGCCAGCAGCACCGCCAGCAGCGCGCTCAGGCCGAGGAAGCGCCCGGCCAGATCGAAGGCCTGGCGCACGCCGCGCTGGGTGTCATCCACGCTCAGCAGGCGCAGGCCCTTCACCTGTGGCAGCAGCCACTCACGCAGGGACGCGACCAGCCCGGGCGGTCCTGCAAACATCAGCCGGTAGTTGATGCGGCTGCCGGGGCCAAGCAGTCCCGTGCCTTCCACATCGGCGCGGTTGACCAGCAGGGTGGGGGACAGCGTCAGCAGGTCGCCACCGGTGTCCGGCTCGGCCTCGATGATGCCGGCGATGCGCAGCGTGCCGGCGCCGAACTCGAGATCATCGCCGGCCTTCAGCCCGAGCCCCTGCAGCAGGCGTGGGTCGGCATAGGCCTGGCCCTTGGGCGGCATGCCGGCATCGGTGATCAACGTACCGCCGGGCGTGGCCCGTACCCGCAGCGTGCCGCGCAGTGGATAGCCCGCCTGCACCGCCTTGATGCTCGCCATCTGGCTGGCCTCGCCATGGAACAGCACGCTGCCGAAGCTGGCGATGCGGGTGTAGGCCAGTCCACGCCGTTGTGCCTCGTCGGCGAATGCCTGCGGCGGGTCATCACGCCCGGCGATGCCGAGATCGCCACCGAGCATTTCCGCCGCGCTGCCGGTCAGCGCCAGGTTGACCCGGTTCACCAGCGTGCCCACCGCGGTCATCACCGCCACGCCCAGCACCAGTGCGGCGAACACGGTGAGCAGGTCGCCGGCCAGCGCCTCGCGACGCAGCGCGCGCCACGCGTGCCGCAGCAGGTTCATGCCTGGGCTCCGCGCTCAACCGGCAGCAGGCGACCGTCGTCGATACGATGGATGTACTGGCAACGCTGCGCAAGGCGCAGGTCGTGGGTGACCAGTACCAGGGTAGTGCCGCTGCCGGCGTTGAGTTCGAACAGCAGGTCGCTGACGTGCTGGCCGGTGGCATGGTCCAGCGATCCCGTCGGTTCGTCGGCGAACAGGATGCGCGGCCGGGTGACGAAGGCACGCGCCAGTGCCACGCGCTGCTGCTCGCCACCGGACAGCTGGCGCGGGTAGTGGCGGGCGCGATGGGAGAGGCCGACCTGGGCCAGCACTTCATCGACCCGCGTGCGATCCTCGCGCCCGGCGAGTTCCAGTGGCAACGCGACGTTCTCGGCGGCGGTCAGCGCCGGCAGCAGGTGGAAGCTCTGGAACACGAAGCCAACCTCGCGCGCGCGCAGCTGGGCCCGCGCCTCTTCATCGAGGTCGCCCAGGTCCTGGCCCGACAGCGCAATGCGGCCCCGACTGGGCAGGTCCAGCCCGGCCAGCAGGCCGAGCAGGGTGGTCTTGCCCGAACCGGAGGCGCCGACGATGGCCGCGCTGGTGCCTTCATGGACGGTCAGGGTGATGTTGTCCAGTATGTGGACTTCACCCTCCGGGCCCTGCACGGATTTGCCGACCTGGTCGACGGCGATGGCGACGGGCGCGCTGCGGGGGGACAGGCTGTCGATGAGGAGACTCCAATGCGCAAGACGGGATGGAGCCGGCGAGCCGGCGCGATGATGGTGCTGCTGCTAGGGTTCCTGCTGTTGCCGGGGCTGGCCTGTGCCAAAGGTACGGCTGGCACCGTGCTGGTGCTCGGCGACAGCCTCAGTGCCGCCCACAATATCCCTGCCGACGCCGGCTGGGTCAGCTTGCTGCAACAGCGGGTCAGGCAGCAGTCGAAAACCCCGGCGCGCATCGTCAACGCCAGCATGAGCGGGGAAACCACCGCCGGCGCGCTGACCCGCCTGCCGGGCCTGCTGGCCAGGGAGAAGCCGACCGTGGTGGTGATCGCGCTGGGCGGCAATGACGCGCTGCGTGGGCTGACCCCGGCGCAGGTGCAGGGCAACCTGGAAAAAATGGTGCAGGCCAGCCAGAAGGCCGGTGCCAAGGTGCTGCTGCTGGGCATCGACGTGCCGCCCAACTACGGACCGGCCTACCGCCAGCGCCTGGCCGCGGCCTACAAGGCGCTGGCCACGCAGTACAAGGTGCCGCTGCTGCCGTTCCTGCTGGAGGGCGTGGCCCTGCAGCCGGGCATGATGCAGGGCGACGGCCTGCACCCCACGGCGCAGGCGCAGCCGAAGGTGCTGGACAACGTCTGGCCGCTGCTCAGGCCGCTGCTCTGAACCGTTTGTGTACCTCTTGACGGAACTTCACATCGCGTCCACCGTCGATCCGGCATGTTTCACAAAGCTGAAGTTAGAGGGAATCACATGCGTCAGACGAAGGAGACCTCCGGCTTGGTGCTGGTGGTCGAAGACAACCGCAACATCTCCGAGATGATCGGGGAATACCTGGAAGGTCGCGGCTTCGAAGTCGACTATGCACAGGACGGCCTGGATGGCTACCGCCTCGCGGCGGAGAACAGCTATGACGTCGTGGTGCTCGATCTCATGTTGCCGCGCCTGGATGGCATCGAAGTGTGCCGTCGCCTGCGCAACGATGCGCGCAAGTCCACGCCGGTGCTGATGCTCACGGCACGCGACACGCTGGACGACAAGCTCACCGGCCTCGGGTTTGGTGCCGATGACTACCTGACCAAGCCGTTCGCGATCCAGGAGCTGGAAGCCCGCCTGCGCGCGCTGATCCGTCGCGAACGCCGCCAGGTCGGTTCGGAGGTGCTGAAGGTCGCCGACCTGGTGCTCGATCCGGTCAGCATGCGGGCTACCCGTGCCGGTACCGAGCTGCAGCTGT
This sequence comes from Stenotrophomonas sp. 3diitr2024, assembly GCF_042136455.1. Taxonomy (NCBI): domain Bacteria; kingdom Pseudomonadati; phylum Pseudomonadota; class Gammaproteobacteria; order Lysobacterales; family Lysobacteraceae; genus Stenotrophomonas; species Stenotrophomonas sp. 3diitr2024. Next base: position 1,808 of record NZ_JBHHMJ010000748.1, on the reverse strand, counting down.
CGCCGATCGGCCTGCGCCTGCTGACCATCCTGATGCGCGAATCGCCGCGCGTGGTCACCCGCCAGGAGATCGAACGCGAGATCTGGGGCAATGGCCTGCCGGATTCGGACACCCTGCGCAGCCATCTGTACAACCTGCGCAAGATCATCGACAAGCCGTTCGACCGTCCGCTGCTGCACACCGTGCAGAGCGCCGGCTATCGCATTGCCGATATTGCCCAGCCGATGGCCTGATCGGGGCCCGGCCTGTGCAGCATCAGGCCCGGCCGGGCAACGACCCCGCACCGGGCACGGATGACCGGCCGGCGCTGCCGCCGGTCAGCGTCCGTGCACGACTACGGCGCAGCGCGCTGCCTATAATCGCAGCGCTCTGACCGGGACCCCGCAATGCCGCACGGCCTGCCGCGCAAGATCCGTATCGCCTTCATCCTGCAGGCAGTCCTGGCCAGCCTGGGCATCCTGCTCGGTGCCTGGCTGGTCTCGCTGGTGATCAAGCACAGCCTGGTCGGCGCCGCCCTGCGCGAGGAAGCGGCCTATTACTGGACGCTGCACGAGGCGTCGCCGGTGCAGCCGCCGCCCAACACCCACAACATCCGCGGCTACCTGCTGGAAAGCGGGCAGTCGGCACTGTCATTGCCGGCCAACCTGCGCACCCTGGAGCCTGGCTTCCACGAGCTGCCCCAGGACGACCAGCTGGTGCTGGTCGACGTGCGCCCTGCCGGTCGCCTGTACCTGGTGTTCCTGCGCTCGCGCGCGGAGATGCTGGCGTTCTGGTTCGGCATCGTGCCGGTGCTGCTGACCCTGTTGGCGGTGTATGGCGCCAGCTGGGTCACCTACCGTGCCTCCAAGCGACTGGTGTCGCCGGTGAACTGGCTGGCGCGGCGCGTCTCGCGCTGGGACCCGGGCCACCCCGAAGCGGCCGATCTGGAGCCGAACAAGCTGCCGGCGGACATGCAGGGCGAGACCCGCCAGCTGGCGGCCGCACTGCATTCGCTGGCCAACCGGGTCAGCGCGCACGTGGCGCGCGAGCGCAACTTCACCCGTGATGCCAGCCATGAGCTGCGCACGCCGTTGACCGTCATCCGCGTGGCCAGCGACATGGCCCTTGGCGATGAAACCCTGCAGCCGCGCCTGCGCCGCAGCCTGCAGCGCATCCAGCGTGCAGGCCGTGACATGGAGGCGGTGATCGATGCGTTCCTGATCCTGGCCCGCGAGGCCGATGTCGAACCGCAGATCGAGCTGTTCGACGTCAACGACATCGTCCGCTACGAGGTGGACAACGCCAACGAGCTGCTGGGCAACCGGCCCGTATCGGTGCACCTGCACGGCGACGGCCCGGTACAGCTGCACGCACCGCCGCGGGTGCTGCAGGTGGTGGTCAGCAACCTGGTGCGCAATGCCTGCAGCTACACCGACGAAGGGCGTATCGACGTGCACGTGCTCAATGACCGGGTGGTGGTGCGCGATACCGGCATCGGCATGTCCGCCGAGGCGCTGTCGCGCGCGTTTGAACCGTTCTACCGCGCCGAGCCGAGCCGTCCGCAGGGCACCGGCCTGGGCCTGTCGATCGTGCGCCGGCTGTGCGACCGCTTCGGCTGGAAGGTCAGCCTGGCCAGCGAGCCGGGCAAGGGCACCGAGGCCACGGTGATCTTCCGGTAGAGGGATTTTGCCGGGCTGCGCCCGGCACCCGCCGAGGCAACATCAACATCAGAAGCGGGCATTCCGTGGAATGGCGGGGCGGTGTGGGTTTGCAGGACACGCCGTAAACCCGTCCATGGGGGCTCGATGGCGCCATCCATGGCGCCAACG
>NZ_JBHHMJ010000051.1:0-2970 GCF_042136455.1 Stenotrophomonas sp. 3diitr2024 | reverse complement strand
CGCGGGGCCGTACCACTGACGTGATCGGCCCCGCGGTACCACACACCTGGATCAGCCCTTGGCCGGCAGCGCCTCGGGCAGCGCATCGACCGGCGGCGGCAGTTCGCTCTCGCGGCCATCCAGCGCCAGCTGCAGGCGGTTGCGGTCCAGCGCGCCTTCCCAGCGCGAGACCACCACGGTGGCCACCGCATTGCCGATGAAATTGGTCAGCGAGCGGCATTCGCTCATGAACCGGTCCACGCCCAGGATCAGCGCCATGCCAGCCACCGGCACCTCCGGCACCACGGCCAGGGTGGCGGCCAGGGTGATGAAACCGGCGCCGGTGACACCCGCCGCGCCCTTGGAGCTGAGCATGGCGACCAGCAGCAGGGCGATCTGGTGGCCCAGGGTCAGTTCGGTGTTGGTGGCCTGGGCGATGAACAGTGCCGCCAGGGTCATGTAGATGTTGGTGCCGTCCAGGTTGAACGAGTAGCCGGTCGGGACCACCAGGCCCACCACCGACTTGCTGCAGCCGGCGCGTTCCATCTTCTCCATCAGCGACGGCAGCGCCGACTCCGACGAGGAGGTGCCGAGCACCAGCAGCAGTTCGGCCTTCAGGTAGCGCGCCAGCTTGAACACCGAGAAGCCGCACAGGCGGCAGACCAGGCCCAGGATCACCGCGACGAACAGGAACGCGGTGAGGTAGAACGAGCCCACCAGCCAGGCCAGGTTGATCAGCGAGCCGACGCCGTACTTGCCGATGGTGAAGGCGATCGCACCGAAGGCACCGATCGGGGCGGCCTTCATCAGGATGTGCACCAGCTTGAACACCGGGGCAACCAGCGCCTCCAGGAAGTTCAGCACCGGCTTGCCCTTGTCGCCCACCATCGCCAGCGCGATGCCGAACAGCACGGCCACGAACAGCACCTGCAGGATGTTGCCATCGACAAAAGCGCTGAGCAGCGTCTTCGGGATGATGTCCATCAGGAAGCCGACCAGGGTCAGGTCATGCGACTTCTCGACGTAGCTGTGCACTGCGGTCTGGTCCAGCTCGGCCGGGTTGATGTTCATGCCCGCGCCGGGCTGCACCACGTGCGCCACGATCATGCCGACAATCAGCGCCAGCGTGGAGAAGAACAGGAAGTACGCCATCGCCTTGGCGAACACCCGGCCCACCGTGCGCAGGTGGGTCATGCTGGCGATGCCGGTGACGATGGTGAGGAAGATCACCGGCGCGATGATCATCTTCACCAGGTTGATGAAGGCATCGCCGAGCGGCTTCATCTTCTCGCCGACCAGCGGTTCGTAGTGGCCGAGGATGGCACCCAGGACGATCGCCACGATCACCTGGAAGTACAGCTGGCGATAGATCGGCAACGGCTTTGCAGGCACCGGTGCTGCGGTCGGGATGTGCATGGCGGACTCCGGAAGGGGCGTTTTCAGGCACGTACGGCCCCGGGACTGCACGGGAGCCGTTACCGTGGAAACTGACCGCAGGCCCTGTACTGCACGCACAGGGGGTGCGACCAATGGACGCCTTTGTACGCGCCAGGCACGCCGGCGCAGATAACCTATTGGTACTAGCCCCCCGGTTCAGGTGGCACAGGTGCCTACACTGGCGCCGCACCGCCCAGAAACGGGAAGGCCGGTGGCCCGGGCTGAACGGCTGGGCATGTCCCTGCGAAAGTTTCGGCCCCTGCGGCCGCTGATGTCCTGTCCACACGCAATCTGAGAGAGCCGCACCCAACATGCGCCCGAATCCCACCTTGCTGGCCCTGTCGCTGGCCGCCCTACCCGCCCTCGCTTCGGCTGCGGATTTCGACAACTGGCCGACCAAGTACACCTTCGGCGACGGCACCGAGTTGGCCGCTACCGCCAACATCGCCTACGACTACAACGACTTTTCCTCGGCCAGTGGCCTCGAGGACGACGACGCCGTGCGCCGCAAGGAATTCGGTGCGACGCTGAAGAAGAAGGGCGTGTACGACGCGATGGTCTACTACGACTTCCAGGCCGATACCTGGCTGGACGTGTTCGTGCGCTTCGAGAGCAAGGCCTTCTTCGGCCGTGACGTCGGCCGCTTCCGCTTCGGCTACATGAAGACGCCGGTCGGCCTGGATGCGAACACCTCTTCGCGTGCCGGCAGCTTCCTGGAAACCTCGCTGCCGGTGCAGGCCTTCTACGAAGGCCGCCGTACCGGTGTGGAATGGGTGCTGGAGCGCCCGCAGTACCTGCTGCAGGCAGGCGCCTATGGCGGCAAGGACCTGCAGGGCGACAACCCCGGCACCACCCAGGCGGTGCGTGCGGTGTGGACGCCGGTGAAGGCACCGGGTGACGTTATCCACCTGGGCCTGGCCTACTCGCAGGAGAACCCACGCGGCTACAGCGATGGCCGCGACGTGCACCACGAGGCCAGCGCCCGCCTGCGCGCGCGCCCGGAAGCCGGCCTGACCGACATCCGCTACGTCGATTCCGGCGCGCTGGTCACCGCCGACCAGATCCGCCGCACCGGCCTGGAAGGCATCTGGATCCGCGGCCCGTTCTCGCTGCAGGCCGAAGCGCTGCGCGCCACGGTCACCCGCCATGACGGCAAGCCCGACTTCACCGGCAGCGGCCAGTACGCGATGGCCAGCTGGGTGCTGACCGGCGAATCGCGGCCGTACAACGCCGGTGCGGTGGCCAACATCAAGCCGGCGCACAACTACGGTGCGGTGGAACTGGTGGCGCGTTACAGCCGCCTGGACCTCGACGATGGTGACATCCTGGGTGGCCGCCAGCACGACCTGACGTTGGGTGCGAACTGGTACCTGACCAGCCACTTCAAGTTCCAGGCCAACTACGTGAAGGTCGACGCCAGCCGTCGTGGCGTGCACAGCACGCCGGAGATCTTCGAACTGCGCGCGCAGATGCACTTCTGACCCCTTCCACGTCAGACCCCGGCGGGCGTGCACGCCACGCCCCCCGGCCCTGCGTAGACTGCCGCCATGTACT
>NZ_JBHHMJ010000732.1:0-16789 GCF_042136455.1 Stenotrophomonas sp. 3diitr2024 | reverse complement strand
CGTCCGGGTGCGGCTTGGTGTTCGGCATGTCCTGGCCGCTGTAGACGTGGTCGCCGAAGGCATCGAGGATGCCGACCTTGCCCAGCTGCAGTTTCACCTTGATGAGGTCGGCACCGGACTGGTGGTAACTGGTATGCACCCGGCCGGTGTCCGGGTTGACCATCTCCGGCAGCTTGTCGGTGTAGGTGCTGCGCAGCTTGGCCAACCCGCGGTAGTCGGTCAGCGAGTCACCCACCATCAGGCAGGCATCGACCGGCAGCCCGAAGTGCGCAGCGATATGCCGCAGCGGCTCACCGCTGGGCTTGCGCTGTGGCAGTGAATCGCCGCCCAGTACCAGCGCGAACGCATCACCGATGCCCAGGTGCTGCAGCAGCGGCGGCACCAGTGCTTCGGGCTTGTTGGTGCAGATCGCCAGTGGCACGTCGCGCGCGCGCAGCTGCGCCAGTGCCTCGGCCACGCCATCGAACAGGCGCGGGCTGCGCAGCAGGCATTCACGGTAGTGCACCATGAACACCGGCATGACCTCGGCCAGGTCGACCTCACGATCGGCGGCGTGCACGGCCTGTTCGACCAGGCGGCGCACCCCGTCGCCGATCCAGCCGAGCACGGTGGCTTCCGGCACCCGTGCCATGCCGATGGCTTCCAGCGTGCGGTTCAGCGCTTCGGCGATGTCAGCTGCGCTGTCGACCAGCGTGCCATCGAGATCGAATACGACCAGCGGATAGGGATACGACAAGGGACGACGCCTGTACAACGTGGGGCCGTCCATTGTACGCCGCGCTTTTCCCCCGGGATCCGCCTCAGCCGATCCTGCGTGCGCGGGTGGCCAGAAAGGTGGGCAGGTAACGGTCGATCAGGAAGCGTGGCTTCGGCTGCCAGTCTTCCATGAACCGATCAATCACGAAGCCTGCATCCAGCTGCCCGCCGATCAGTTCGGTCAGGCTGTGGCCAAAGGTCAGCGCATCACCGCGCGCGAGTTTCGCCTCACGCTCTGCGGCGGGCAGGTCTTCCAGGTCCGAATAGGGAATGGCGTACTGCGGCCGGATCAAACCCTGTGCATCCAGCTGCGGATCACGTGCACCGACGAACAGCACCGGGTTGTAGAAGCTGGCCATCAACATGCCATCGCGCGCCAGCACGCGGCGGCATTCGGTCCACACCGGGCGCACGTCGGGTACGTACAGGTTGGAGATCGGATGGAACACCACGTCGAAGCTGTCATTGGCGAATACGTGCAGGTCGCGCATGTCGCCCTGCACCGTGCGCAGCTGCAGGCCGTCGCGCGCAGCGACCCTGCGGTCCTGTTCCAGCTGCCCGTCGGACAGGTCGAACACGGTGACGTCGGCGCCCGCAGCGGCCAGCACGGGTGCCTGCTGGCCGCCGCCCGAAGCCAGGCACAGGATGCGACGGCCGCGCACGTCGCCCAGCCAGTCCAGTGGCAGCGCGCGTGGGGTCAGGTGCACCTGCCAGCGGCCTTCGCGCGCGGCGGCAATGGTTGAACTCTCCACCGGGCGCGACCATTCGCGCACTTCGCTGGCCTGGCGGTCCCAGGCAGCACGGTTGTGGTCGATCAAGGCCTGTCCATGGTTCATGTGTTCTCCTTGCCCGGTGGGCGCCAATCCAGATCCTGGAAGGCCGGGCTGGCGAAACACTCGGCCAGGTAATCCAGGAATCGCCGCATGATAGCGGGCTGCTGGCGCCGTGACGCGTACACGGCATGAATGCCGAGCTCGTCCAGACTGAATCCGGGCAGCAGTTCGATCAGCTCGCCGCTGCGCAGCAGTGGCGCCACCTGGTAGGTCGGCAGCATGGCGATCCCGGCACCGGCGCGTACCGCCTCCAGCAGCAGCGAGGCATCGTTGGCGCTGATGTTGCCGCCCACCGCCACCGACAGCGAACGGCCATCGCGGTGAAGCTGCCACAGGCTCTTGCCGACGTAGTGGTGGGTCAGGCAGTTGTGCGCGGCCAGGTGCTCCGGCGCGGTCGGCGTGCCACGCGCCTGCAGGTACGACGGCGTCGCGCACAGCACCGAGCGGCAGGTGGCCAGCCGCCGCGCGATCAGGCTGGGGTCGATCTGGCGCGCGATGCGCACGGCCAGGTCCACGCGCTCCTCGACCAGGTTCACCGTGCGGTCGACCAGCAGCAGCTCGATGCGCGCCGCCGGATGGCGCGCGACGAAACCGGCCACCGCCCGTGCCAGGTGGCTCTGCCCGAACGACACGCTGGCGGTCACGCGCAGCGTACCGTGCGGCTCGGGATCATCACTGGCCAGCTCGCCCTGCAGTTCTTCGCCGATCGCCAGCATCTGCCGGAAGCGCGCCAACGCCGCCTCGCCCGGGCCGGTCAGGCTGACCCGGCGCGTGGTCCGGTGCAGCAGGCGTGCACCCAGCCAGCCCTCGACCTCGGCCAGGTAGCGGCTGACCATCGCCCGCGACATGTCCAGCACTTCCGCGGCGGCGGTGAGGCTGCCGCGCTCGGCCACCTCGACAAACACGGTCATGGCGGTCAATCGGTCCATATGCTCGATCCACGCAACAAACAAGCGCGTTATACGCTGTTTTTCGAGCGACTGCAGCAGCCTAGAGTGGCCCCATTCCCAGCCCACATCGCCCCACGGAGTCCTGCCATGAAGATCGCCCTCGTTGGTTCCACCGGCAACATCGGCCGCCAGATCGCCCGCCACGCGCTGGCCCACGGCCACGAACTCACCGTCATCGTGCGCAGCGCGCAGGACCTCCCGGCCGAACTGGCCGGCGCCCATCCGGTGATCGCCTCGCTGGATGACCAGGACGCGCTGGTCGCCGCCATCGCGGGCCACGACGTACTGGCCAGCGCCTACGGCCCGCGCCCGGGCGACGACATCGGCCGCGTGGGCGAGATCGCCGCGCAGCTGGCGGCCGCCGCGCGCAAGGCCGGCGTACCGCGCCTGGTGGTGGTGGGTGGCGCTGGCAGCCTGGAAGTCGCGCCGGGCGTGCAGCTGGTCGATACCCCCACCTTCCCGGAAGCCTACAAGCCGTACGCGCTGGCCCATCGTGAAGCCTTCAATCGCCTGCAGGCAGTGGACGACCTGGACTGGACCTTCTTCTCGCCGGCCGCCGAAATCGGCCCGGGCGAAGAGCGCGGCCAGTACCGTGTGCAGCCCAAGGCCTTCCTGGCCGACGCCAGCGGCCACAGCCGCATCAGCTATGCCGACTACGGCGCCGCGTTCGTCGCCGAGCTGGAAGCGCACGCTTACCCGAAGCAGATCATCACCGCCGCGTACTGATCCAGCTACGCCCCTTGTAGAGCCAAGCCCGCGCTCGGCTCTACGCGAACATGCAGCCGGGCATTGGCCCGGCTCTACACAAGGAATTCCCCATGCGCGCCGCTGCCCTGCTGCTTCCCCTCGCCCTGGCCGCCACGTTCACCAGTGCGCCGCTGCTGGCCGCACCGGCCACCGCGGCGCCGGCCACCGCGACGAAATCACAACTGCACCTGCAGACCTTCCATCCCGGCCCGCAGGCGATGTTCTCGGTATCCTCGGTACTGATCGAAGGCCGCCATGACGCGATCCTGGTCAACGCGCAGTTCGGCGCCAGCGACGCACGCAAGCTGGTCGAACTGATCCGCGCCAGTGGCAAGCAGCTGACCACGATCTACATCAGCCACGGCGATCCGGACTACTACTTCGGCCTGGCCACCCTGCAGGATGCCTTCCCGCAGGCACGCATCGTCGCCACTGCGCAGACCGTCGACCACATCCAGCAGACCCGGGCCGGCAAGCTGGCCTACTGGGGACCGAAGATGGGTGCCGACGTGCCCGCGCGCATCGTGGTGCCGCAGGTGCTGGACGGCGATGCCCTGCAGCTGGAAGGCCAGCGCCTGCCGCTGATCGGCCTGGATGGCCCGACCCCGGACCGCACGGTGCTGTGGGTACCATCGCTGCGCGCGATCGTCGGCGGCATTCCGGTGGTGGCCGGCGAGCACGTGTGGATGGCCGACACACAGACGCCGAAGTCGCACACTGACTGGCTGCAGACCCTGCAGCGATTGCAGGCACTGAAGCCGAAGGTGGTGGTGCCGGGGCATTACGCGCCGGGTGCGGCGCTGGATGCCAGTGCGCTGCGCTTCACCGCGGACTACATCCGCGCGTTCGACGCCGAGGCGGCCAATGCCAAGGACAGCGCGGCACTGGTGAAGGCGATGCAGGCGCGCTACCCGACGCTGGCCGGCGTGGCGTCGCTGGAGCTGAGTGCAAAGGTGGCCAAGGGCGAGATGCAGTGGCCACGAGGTAGGGGTTTTTCTGCAGGGCTGCGCCCTGCACCTGCCCAATGCAACGGCAACAGCCGAAGCAACAGCAACAGCAACAGCTGGCTATCCGTGGGATGGCGAGGTGGGTCCGGTTGACCCGCCCCGCCTTCGACAGATCTCGGCAATCTGCCGGGGTCGGATCCCGTTGCTGCGCAACGGGCTCTGACCCCGCCTTTGCCGATCAGAGGGATGTGGACTCGTTTGGTCCGTGCTCGAACAACTCCCCCTGCACCACCGGTTCCTTTTCGCGGAAGCCACCCAGCCCGACGCCGACCAGGCGGTAGCGCGTCTCGGCCGGCAGGTCGACGCGGGCGCGCAGGGCCAGTGCGATGTCGCGCAGTTCTTCCATCGACTCCGGCGGACGTTCCGGGGTGAAGCTGCGGGTGAGAATGCGGAACTGCGCGGTTTTCAACTTCAGCACCACGGTATGGCCGACACGTTCGGTCTTGCGTGTGGCATTCCAGGTCTTCTCCGCCAGCTGCACGATCGCCTCGCCCAGGTCTTCCAGCAGCAGGTCTTCGGCGAAGGTGTCCTCCGAGGAAATCGACTGCACCTGCTGGTCCGGTTCCACCGGCCGCTCGTCGATGCCGCGTGCGCGGTTGTACAGGCTGCGGCCGAAACTGCCGAACGCTTCTTCCAGATCGATCAGTGCCCACTGCCGCAGGTCGCCGCAGGTGGCGATGCCGCGCGCGGCCAGCTTGCCTTCCATCACCTTGCCGACGCCAGGCACCCGGCTCACCGGCAACGGCAGCAGGAAGGCGTCCACCCGCTGCGGCGGAATCACGAACTGGCCATCGGGCTTGCGCCAGTCCGAGGCGATCTTGGCCAGGAACTTGTTCGGCGCGATCCCGGCTGAAGCAGTCAGGTTCGTCTCCTCACGGATCTGCATGCGGATGGTACGGGCGATATCGGTAGCCAGTTCGATGCCGCTCTTCGGCTCGGTCACGTCCAGGTAGGCTTCATCCAGTGACAACGGTTCAACCAGGTCGGTGTGGCGCAGGAAGATCTCGCGCACCTGGCGTGACACCGCCTTGTAACGTGCGAAGTCGGGCGGCACGAAGATCGCATCCGGGCACAGGCGTTCGGCCCGCACTGCCGGCATGGCCGAACGCACACCGAACACGCGTGCTTCGTACGATGCCGCGCACACCACCGAGCGTGCGCCGCGCCATGCCACAACCACCGGCTTGCCGCGCAGTGACGGATCGTCGCGCTGCTCCACCGACGCGTAGAACGCGTCCATGTCAACGTGGATGATCTTGCGCAGTCGGGTCATGTCAGGTGGAAAAGGCGGGGCCGGGCCGGGTGGGCCACACGCCGAAGTATGGTCGTTGCACATCAACAGGATGCGCGTATTCCCTTGAAAACACTACGGTTGCGTACGGTTGAAATGTTTGATCGGGACAGTTTCCACGGGCATTCTCGGGCGCTTGTTTCCCTGTTCTCCGCTTCCAGGATTGTGCTTCATGACCCGTCTCCACGCGTTCAACCGCGAACAGCTGCTGGCCAGCGCACGCGGTGAACTGTTCGGCACCGCCGCCGGCCGTTTGCCCAACGACCCGATGCTGATGTTCGACCGCATCACCGACATCCGCGAGGACGGCGGACCGCATGGCAAGGGCATGGTACGCGCCGAACTGGATATCCGCCCGGACCTGTGGTTCTTCGGCTGCCACTTCATCGGCGATCCGGTGATGCCAGGCTGCCTGGGCCTGGATGCCATGTGGCAGCTGACCGGCTTCTTCCTGACCTGGCTGGGTGCGCCCGGCAAGGGCCGCGCGCTGGGCTGTGGCGAGGTGAAGTTCACCGGCCAGGTACTGCCGGACGCCAAGCTCGTACGCTACGAGATCGACATCAGCCGGGTCATCAACCGCAAGCTGGTGATGGCCCAGTCGGACGCCCGCATGTACGTGGACGACCGCGAAATCTACAGCGCGCGCGACCTGCGCGTCGGCCTGTTCACCGAAACCGGGAGCTTCTGATGCGTCGCGTCGTCATCACCGGCATGGGCATCACGTCCTGCCTCGGCAATGATCTGGATACCGTTTCGGCCGCGCTGCGTGAAGGACGCTCGGGCATCACCGCCCTGGCCGACCACGCCGAAGCAGGCCTGCGCAGCCAGGTCGGAGGCCGCGTCGACCTCGACCTGGACGCCTTGATCGACCGCAAGCAGAAGCGCTTCATGAGCGACGCGGCGGCCTTCGCCTACCTGGCCATGCGCGATGCCATCGCCGATGCCGGGCTCAGCCCCGAGCAGGTCAGCAGCCTGCGCACCGGCCTGATCGCCGGTTCCGGTGGCGGCTCCAGCGAATGGCAGATCGGTGCCGTCGACCTGCTGCGCGAACGTGGCGTGCGCAAGGTCGGCCCATACATGGTGCCGCGCACGATGTGCTCGACGGTCTCGGCCTGCCTGGCCACGGCCTACCAGATCAAGGGCGTCAGCTACTCGCTGTCGGCTGCCTGCGCGACCTCGGCGCATTGCATCGGCGCCGCTGCGGACATGATCCGGCACGGTGCGCAGGACATCATGTTCGCCGGCGGTGGCGAAGACCTGCACTGGTCGATGAGTGTGATGTTCGATGCGATGGGTGCCCTGTCGACCAGCTTCAACGAAACCCCGGCCAGCGCCTCGCGCCCGTACGACAAGGACCGCGACGGCTTCGTCATTGCCGGTGGTGGCGGCATGCTGGTGCTGGAGGATTACGACCACGCCGTCGCACGCGGTGCCCACATCCATGCCGAGCTGATCGGCTATGGCGTCACCTCCGACGGTGCCGACATGGTGGCGCCCTCCGGCGAAGGTGCGGTGCGCTGCATGAAGATGGCGCTGCAGGGTGTCGATCGCCCACTGGACTACCTGAACACCCACGGCACCTCGACCCCGCTGGGCGATGTCACCGAGCTCAACGCGATCCGCGAAGTGTTCGGCGATGCAGTGCCGCCGCTGTCTTCGACCAAGGCGTTGTCCGGGCACTCGCTCGGTGCAGCCAGCGTGCACGAGGCGATCTACTGCCTGCTGATGATGCGCGATGGCTTCGTTGCCGGTTCGGCCAACATCGGCGAGCTGGACCCGAAGGTGGAGAGCTTCCCGATCCTGCGCGAGAGCCGCGAGCAGAAACTGGATACGGTGATGTCCAACAGCTTCGGCTTCGGTGGCACAAACGCCGCGTTGGTGTTCGGACGGGTGTGATGGGGGCAGGTGTGCCGACCAACGGTCGGCACCCACCAATAGATGTAGAGCCGAGCCATGCTCGGCTCAGTGCCGGCCAACGGTCGGCACCCACCTTACTTCGGCAGCAACGGCAGCAGCAGCGCGTGCGCGTCCACCAGGGACCCAACGATGCGGTGGCCCAGTGCGCGCAGCTCTTCATCAGGATGCACCAGGTCCGGCACCTGGATCACGGTCATGCCGGCCGCCAATGCTGCGCGCGTACCGGCCGGTGAGTCTTCCAGCGCCAGGCAGCGTTCCGGGGCCTGGCCCAGCCGCTGCGCAGCCAGCAGGTAGATATCCGGCGCCGGTTTCGGCCGCGCCACGTCGCCACTGGTGATCACCGCATCGAAGTACGGCAGCAGGCCAGCGGCCGTCAGCTTGCGGTTGGCCCGCGGCTGCCGCGTGGTGGTGGCCACCGCACGCGGTACCGCGTGCGCCTTCAACAGCTCCAGCAGTTCCAGGATGCCCGGCCGCAGCGGCAGGCCGGTCTGGGTGCGTGCTTCGTACAGCTCATGGCAGCGTGCAGCCACCGCCTCGATCATGCTGTCCTCGATCCCCTGCGCACGCAGCAGCGCGTGCGAATCGCGGTCGCCGAGGCCGACCATGCGCAGGAACACCGCCTCGTCCAGGCCCAGCCCGAATGCGTCGGCCGCCTCGCTCCAGCAGGCCAGCGAAACGCGCTCGCTGTCGATCATCAGGCCGTCCATGTCGAAGATGACGGCGTCGGGGAGGAACGGCAGCGCAGCAATGTTGGTCATGAAGCGAACAGCGTATCCAGGTCGGTGGAAGTGAGCTGCCGCCATTGCCCCTCGTCCAGCCCCTGCAGGTCCAGCCCGCCGACGCGGCTGCGATGCAGGGCCTGCACGTGGTTGCCGGTGGCGGCGAACATGCGGCGTACCTGATGGTAGCGACCTTCGTGCAGCACCAGCCGCGCACGGCGCGCATCCAGCACCTCCAGTTCAGCCGGCAGCAGGGGCGTCTTCTCCGATTCCAGCATCAGCGTGCCGCTGGCGAACAGCGCCACCTCGTCGCCGCGCAGGTCCTCGCTCAACTCGACCTCATAGACTTTCGGCAGCTTCGACTTCGGCGAGATGATCCGGTGCAGCAGGCCACCATCGTCGGTCAGCAACAGCAGGCCACTGGTCTCGCGGTCGAGGCGGCCGACCGTGGACAGCACCGGATCGCGGTCACGGAAGCGCGGCGGCAGCAGGTCGTAGATCAGGCGCCCGGTGTCCTTGGTCGAACAGGTGTAGCCGGCCGGCTTGTGCAGCGCGATCGACAGCCCCGGCGGTGGGTCCAGCGGCTCGCCATCGACCCGGATGGCGTCATGCGGCACCTGGTCGTCGGCATACAGCACCTCGCCATCGGCGTCGGTGACGCGGCCTTCGCGGAACATCCATTGCACCTGCTTGCGGCTGCCATAGCCCAGGTTGGCGATGTGCTTGACCAGCTTCACTTGCCCTTCCCCTTCACTGCTTCCACCAGCTTGAAACCGTCGCGCTCGGCGACCACGCGCACCGCGCCAAAGCTGTCGTTGAGGGTGTGCTCGTAAGGCAGGTGGCGGTTGGCCACCACGTACAGGCGCCCGCCCGGGCGCAATGCCTGCGCAGCCACGGCGATGAAGCGCTGGCCGATGTCCGGGCGGTCAGCGCGCGACGGCGTGTGGAACGGCGGGTTGCTGATGATGACGTCGTAGCCCGGCTCGATGCCGGCGGTGACGTCCTGCCACAGGAAGCGCAGCGGCAGCGGGCGCGGTGGCGGCGCCAGATTGAGCTCGGCCAGCGCCAGTGCGCGCTGCTCGGCCTCGTACAGGTCCAGCGCGGTGATCTTCGGGCAGCGCTCCAGCAGCTCGCGCGACAGGTAGCCATAGCCGGCGCCGAGGTCGGCGGCACGCCCGGCCAGGTCGGCCGGCAGGTGCTCGGCCAGCAGCGCCGACGCCGGATCGATGCGATCCCAGGCGAACACGCCCGGGCGGCTGAGGAAGCGACCGCCCACGATCGGGCGCACCGCATCCAGCGCCGACCAGCGCTTGGCCAGGTCAACGTCGTGCTGGCCCTGCAGCGGGGCGGTCCAGTACACGCGGCAGTGGTTCTTGGTCAGGCAGCCACCGAGGCCGGCCAACTGCTTGAGGTCGCCCTCGCCCGAACGCGCACCTTCGTTGTTGGACTGGCAGGCAACGATGCGGCCGCCGTCGGCGACCAGCGCCAGCGCACGGGCGAACAGCGCACGGGCTTCTTCGCGCTGGCGCGGCGGCAGCACCAGCACCAACGGGTAGCGGCCCTTGCCGGCCGCGTCATCCAGCTGCCCGCTGACGGTCCAACCGGCAGCCTGCTGCAGCGGTTGCGCGAACGGGGCGAAGCTCTGTTCGCAATGCACCTCGCGATCGCCGGCCACTTCGCGCAATGGCCAGCCATCGCGGGCACGCAGGAAGGCCACCGGGCCCTCCGGCCAGCGCAGGGCGCCTTGGGAGAACGGCAGGAGCAGGGTCTGCAGGGGGGCGTCGTCGCTGGAGGCCATCGGCGCGGGTACTTCAAGCGTGAGGGCCGTCCATTGTACCGGCTTGGCCGGGCCGGCCCCGGCGGCCCGCTTTGCGAAACCCGAACGGGGCCTTGATCCGCCAGAAACATTGAAACGTTCAGGGTAGAGGCTCCCCCCGAAAACCCAGGAGAACCTGCATGCGAGCCTTGTTCGTCGGTGGCGTGGTCGACAACAGTGAAATGGACCTGGAAGGCAGCCATCCGCCCGTGCACTACCCCGAGGACACCGGCGGCGGCCACTCGCGCTACCGGCTGCATCAGATCGGTCATGGTGCCGACGGCAGCGTTGCCTACGCCGTCTATGGGGCACCGGACCTGGCCGATGACGAGGTGGCGAGGGTTGCAGAGGAGCGGGCGTACGCACGCCGATTCGAGGCGACGCCGACGTTGTTCGAGCATTGACACACCGGTAGCGCCCGAGCCCACGCTCGGGCGACGGTGCAGCCGAGCGTGGGCTCGGCTCTACATCCGATCAAGGCGCCTTGGGTGGCAGGCGGTTGATGCTGGCGATTTCATCCAGCCACACGTGGTGCTGCTGCACCGGCGTGTCGTAGTCATCCAGGCGCAACTGGCCGTTGCTGCCTTCGTCGCCGGCCTCGTTGCGGTATTGCTGCACGGTTGGCCTCACCGCCACCGTGCCGAGCAGGCGGCGGCCATCGTGCAGAATCAGTTCCACCTGCGTTTCGCCATCCAGCTGCGGCAGCAGGGCTTCCAGGCGCGCAATCTGCGCCGGATCGGTGTGGATACGTGGAGCTATACGGGACATCGGCGACCTCCTGACTGCAGGGTCGCCGATCGGCCGTGAATGTTCAGTGCAGCGCGCTGTCCGCGCGCGGCACCTGCACCTTGCGCACGGCAGCCACCAGCTGCGCCACCGAGTACGGCTTGGCCACATGCTCCTGGAAGCCCGAGGCCAGCGCGCGGCGACGGTCGTCGGCACGCGCCAGTGCAGTCACCGCCACCGCAGGCAAGGTCGCCGCATCCACGCCCATGTCCTCGCGCAAGGTGCGCACCAGCCCATAGCCATCCATGCCCGGCATGCCGATGTCGGTCAGCAGCACGTGGTATTGCAGGTGGCCGGTGTCGGCCAGCAGTGCCAGCGCTTCGCCGGCCGAACTGGCCGCAGACACGCTGGCGCCCTGCTCTTCCAGCATGCGCCGCAAGTACTCCAGCACTTCCGGCTGGTCTTCCACCGCCAGCACATGCATGCCGCGCAGCGGATACGGCTCGACGATCACCGGCTCCAGGATCGGCCCGCTGATCACTTCGCGCAGCGGCCGCCGTTCGGCATCGGGAACATGCTGGGGTAGGCGCACGGTGAAGGTCGCGCCGTGGCCGTGGCCCTCGCTGGCCGCAGTGACCGTGCCACCATGCAATTCGACCAGCTGCTGCACGATCGCAAGGCCCAGGCCCAGGCCGCCATGGCGGCGGGTGGTGGTGCCGTCGGCCTGGCGGAAGCGGCTGAACAGATGATTGAGGAATTCGGGTGCGATGCCATCACCGCTGTCACGCACGGTGATCTCCCAGTAGTTGCCGTCGGCCCGCAGCTGCAGGTCGATGCGGCCTTCAGCCGGGGTGAACTTGATCGCGTTCGAGAGCAGGTTCCAGAACACCTGCTGCAGGCGCGTGGCGTCGCCCAGCACCAGGCTGGGTTGCGTGGGCAGCTGCAGGTGCACGTCCAGCGCCTTGCCTTCGGCCACCAGTTCCTGCGCGCCGATCGCCTCACCCAGCACCGCGCACAGGTCCAGCACTTCCACCTCCAGCTGCACCTTGCCCAGCAGCATGCTGCTGAGGTCGAGCATGTCCGAGATCAGCCGCTTCTGCGCACCGGCGCTGTTGGCGATCACGTTCAGGCCCTTGTACAGCGGACTGGTGTTGTCCACGCGCTGCAGCAGCAGTTCGCTCCAGCCGAGGATGGTGGTCAACGGCGTACGCAGCTCATGCGACAGCGTGGCCAGGAATTCATCCTTCAGCCGCGCCATGTTTTCCGCAGCACTGCGCGCGGCACGCTCGGACTGCAGCAGTTCCTCGCGGGCCAGCTCGATCTCGCGGCGTTCGGTCACGTCCGGGCTGCTGCCGGCCAGGCCGATGAAGCGGCCCATGCGCGAGAAGCGCGGGCGGGCGTTCATCTCCAGCCAGCGCCACTGGCCATCGGCACGGCGTGCGCGCACCAGCGCGTGCATCGAGCGCTGCGCCTTCAATGCTTCCTGCAGTTCGTACTCGAAGACCGATGCGTCGTCCGGATGCACCAGGCCGCGCCAGACGTCCTCCGGCACGCGCGTCTCGTCACCGCCGAAGAACTCGCTGAAGGCACTGTTGACGAAACGGGCATGGCCGCGCTCGTCCAGCACCCACACCGGCATCGGCAGGCCATCGGCCAGCGCGCTGAAGCGGGCTTCGCTTTCGCCCAGCTCCACTTCCATCTGCTTGCGTGCGGTGATGTCGAAGAACAGGATGCCGACCTTGTCCTCGCCCGGCCGGCCCACGCGCACCGCATCCACCGCGAACGAGCGGCCCAGCGCACGCGCCTCCATCTCGAACTGGGCCGGGCGGCCGCTGCGTGCGACCTCGCCATAGATGCGGAACCAGTCCTGCTCATGGCCGGGCTCCAGCGCCGTCATGCGCTTTCCACGCGCATCCTTCAGCCCTGTGTGGCGCTCGAAGGCATCGTTGACCTCGATGAAGCGGTAGTCGACCGCACGATCACCCTCGAACAGCACCTGGATCACGCAGAAACCGGCGTTGATGCGCTCAAGCACGCCATGATGCAGGTCGGGTTCGGGCGCCGGCACCGTCATCGGTGGGCGCTCCACGAGGGGCGGCAGTGTGGACAAGGGTGTCTGTGCAGGCCAGGTTGGAGGCACAGCATCTTCCAAAGGGCGTATTCACAGCGTCAAGCGCCGTCAGTCATGGTTGACGTCGATGAATTGGCGGCAACCGCTCTTGCAGACGACGCATGCGGCCATTGCCGATACCGGGAAGCAGGATCACACTCGATCTGTGATCAACATCGCCCCCATCGAGGGGACGCAGGAGACCGTGATGAAACGCTCACTCGCGATTGCCCTGTTGGCAGGCGCCCTGGCGGCGGGCGGCGCCAGTGCGGCACCGCGCACCGTGACCGACCCGGAAGCTCCCCGCGCATTGCAGGCCGATGGCCCGGTCAGCGTGAAGTGGGACGATCCGGCCAAATTCACCGAGATCCGCCAGAGTACCAACCGCTTCGAAGCCGAGCGTGGCGACTGGGTGCAGCAGCTGGCACGCTACCTGCAGACCGCTGCCGCCAAACCGCTGCAACCGGGACAGACGCTTGATGTGACCCTGGTCGACATCAAGCGCGCCGGTGACTACGAGCCGTGGCACGGCCCGCGCGGCCGCGACATCCGGATCATGCGCGACATCTACCCACCGCGGATCAGCCTGCAGTACACGCTGAAGGACGCCAGCGGCCGCATCATCAGCGAGGGCGACGCGCGCCTGAGCGATACCGGCTACCTGCACAACATCGGCCTGAAGAGCGACAGCGATCCACTGCGCTACGAGAAGCGCCTGATCGACGACTGGGTGAAGCGGCAGCTGACAGCGCAGGCCACCGCAGCACGGTAGGTCCATCGGTAGGTGTCGACCTTGGTCGACACGCATTCACAGCGCCAACCAAGATAGGCTGCTACTGAAGCCGAGCGTGGGCTCGGCTCTACACGTACAGCTTCGCCACGCGCTTGACCGCGCACGGCAGCTGGTAGGCACTCACGCCACAGCGCGGCGCCAGCTCCGACAGCGTCGGCGCGGAGCCCCACAGCTCCACCACGCTGCCGATGCCGGCCTGCGGATGCGCGGTCAGGTCCACCGTCAGCATGTCCATCGACACGCGCCCGATCAGCGCACCGGGCTGGCCGTCGATCAGCACCGGGGTGCCATTCGGTGCAAACTGCGGGTAACCGTCGGCATAGCCGAGTCCAACCACGCCTACGCGGGTGCGCGCCTTGGCCACGAAGCGCGCGCCATACCCCACCGGTTCACCGGCTTCGATCCAGCGCTCGGCGATCACCTTGGACTGCATCGTCATCACCGGGCGCAGGCGCGCGGTCAGCGCGGTGCTGTCCGGCAGCGGGTTGGCGCCGTACAGCATCAGGCCGGGCCGCACCCAATCGCTGCGCACCTCTGGCCAGCCCAGCAGCGCAGGCGAATTGCACACGCTGGTCTCGCCGTGCAGGCCGTCGATGGCGCGCGCGAAGGTCGCGGCCTGCTCGCGGGTGCGCTCGCTGTCCAGTTCGTCGGCACGTGCCAGGTGGGTCATCAGCACGATGCGCTCGACCTGCGGCAGCGCCGACAGGCGTGCATGCGCCGCGCGGAAGCTGTCCACGTCCAGGCCGAGGCGGTGCATGCCGCTGTCCAGCTTCAGCCACACCGTCAACGGGCGCGGGCTGTCGAACGCCGCCAGTGCCTCCACTTGCCACGGCGAACCGACGGCGAACCAGAAGTCATGCTCGGCCACCAGCGCCATGTCGCTGGGCTCGAAGATGCCTTCCAGCAGCAGGATCGGCGCACGGATGCCGGCCTGGCGCAGCTCCAGTGCCTCTTCGATGGTGGCCACGCCGAATCCATCGGCCTCGCCTTCCAGCGCCTGCGCACAGCGCACCGCGCCGTGCCCATAGGCATCGGCCTTGATGATCGCCAGGGCCTTGCCACCGCCCAGTTCACGCGCGAGCCGGTAGTTGCTGCGCAGGGCGCCCAGATCGATCAGCGCGCGGGCAGGACGCATGTGCGGTTCTCGTGTTGCGGCGCGTGACCGTACTGGCCGTAGCGGAAAATATCCAGGCCTTCGGTGCTGATCTGCGGCTGTCGCGCGCTCATCAGGTCGGCCAGGTAGCGGCCCGAGCCGCAGGCCATGGTCCAGCCCAGCGTGCCGTGGCCGGTGTTGAGGTACAGGTTGCGGAACGGCGTGGCGCCGATCACCGGCGTACCGTCCGGCGTAGCCGGGCGCAGGCCGGTCCAGAACTGCGCGCGCGACAGGTCGCCGCCCTTCGGGTAGAGGTCACGGACCACCAGTTCCAGGGTCTCGCGGCGGCGCTGCGACAGCGACAGGTCGAAGCCGGCCACCTCGGCCATGCCGCCGACACGGATGCGGTCGTCGAAGCGGGTCACCGCCACCTTGTAGCTCTCATCGAGGATGGTCGAGGTCGGCGCCATCGCCGGGTCGGTGATCGGCAGGGTCAGCGAGTAACCCTTCAGCGGGTACACCGGCAGGCGCATGCCCAGCGGTGCGACCAGCGCCGGTGAGTAGCTGCCGAGCGCAACCACGAAGCGGTCGGCGGTTTCCAGCTTGCCGTCGATGCGCACGCCGGTGATGCGGTCGCCATCGAACTCCAGGCCGGTAATGTCCTGGTCGAAGCGGAATTCAACGCCGGCATCCACGCACATCTGCGCCAGGCGGCGGGTGAACAGTTGGCAGTCGCCGGTCTGGTCACGCGGCAGGCGCAGCGCGCCGACCAGGCCATCGACGTGGGCCAGGGCCGGTTCGGCCTGGATGATGCCGGCCCGGTCCAGCACCTCGTACGGCACGCCGTACTGGGCCAGGATCTCGATGTCCTGCGCCGAGGCATCCAGCTGCTGCTGGGTGCGGAACAACTGGGTGGTGCCCAGGTCGCGGCCTTCAAATTCAATGCCGATCTGCGCGCGCAGCTCGTTCAGGCAGTCGCGGCTGTACTCGGACATGCGCACCATGCGCGCCTTGTTGATCGCATAACGCTCGTGGGTACAGTTGCGCAACATCTGCCACAGCCAGCGGTACTGGGCCAGGTCCATGCCCGGCTTGATCGCCAGCGGCGCGTGCTTCTCGAACAGCCAGCCGATCGCCTTCTTCGGCACGCCCGGCGCCGCCCACGGCGAGGTGTAGCCGAATGACAGCTGGCCGGCATTGGCGAAGCTGGTCTCCAGCGCCGGGCCGGGCTGGCGGTCGATGACCGTGACTTCAAACCCGGCCTGTCGCAGGTACCAGGCACTGGTAGTGCCGATCACGCCGCTGCCGAGAACTAGGACTCGCATGGGACTTCTCCAACCCGATCATTCCCTGCACTGGAGCGTGCCGGGGCCATAATTGGGGAAGTATAGACAGCCAATACCAGTTGATTTGCCTGAATTGAAATCAACCGGCAGGATGTTCTCCTGCAATTCATTCCCCAAGGTTGACGGCCATGGCCACCCGTACCCGCGAACTGGACAAGATCGACCGCAAGATCCTGCGCATCCTGCAGGCCGAAGGCCGCATCTCCTTCACCGAGCTGGGCGAGCGGGTCGGCCTGTCGACCACCCCGTGCACCGAGCGGGTGCGCCGCCTGGAACGCGAAGGGGTAATCACCGGCTATCACGCCCACCTCGACCCGGCCGCGGTAAAGGCCAGCCTGCTGGTGTTCGTGGAGATCAGCCTGGCCTACAAGTCCAGCGACATCTTCGAGGAATTCCGGCGCGCCGCGCTGAAGCTGCCCAACGTGCTGGAGTGCCACCTGGTGTCGGGCGACTTCGATTACCTGCTGAAAGCACGGATCAGTGAAATGGCTTCCTACCGCAAGCTGCTCGGCAGCACGTTGCTTACACTGCCGCATGTACGTGAGTCGAAGAGCTACATCGTGATGGAAGAGGTGAAGGAGACGCTGAGCCTGCCGATTCCGGATTGAAGCTGGGAACCGGTTGGGGTCAGAGCCCGCTGCGCGGGATCCGACCCCGGTCGGCATCTGGCAAGGGGTCGGATCCC
>NZ_JBHHMJ010000723.1:0-305 GCF_042136455.1 Stenotrophomonas sp. 3diitr2024 | reverse complement strand
GAACTGGAACGCGATGCGCTGGACCCGCTCAGCGCCCATGTGCTGGCGCTGGACAGTGACAACCAGCCGGTCGGCACCGGTCGGCTGGCCCCGGACGGCCGCATCGGCCGCATGGCGGCCTGACACGTTTGCTCAGGCTGGTGCCCGTGCCCGCAATACCAGCAGGCACAGCGCACCGGCCACCAGCCCCCAGAACGCGGATCTTGAAGAATTCGAGGTTGCCGCGCGAAGCTGCGGTCGCGGCCTGCCCCATGTCGGTGACTTCCAGCGTCCAGGTGCCGCTGGCATTCTCATCCAGGAAGGCA
>NZ_JBHHMJ010000719.1:0-3706 GCF_042136455.1 Stenotrophomonas sp. 3diitr2024 | reverse complement strand
CAGATCCCTTCTGCCGGCAGGCAGAAGGGATCTGACCCCAGAACCACCAGCGGGATAAAAAAAGAGCCCGGATCACGGGGATCACAGGCTCTTCAAGCCGGCGCGGGGCCGGAGGACAGTGTTGTGGCACATGTCCGGCCCGAGGACCGGATGGCGGCGATCCTACGCTGCCGTTCAAGTTAAGGCAACACTTCACGTAATGCCATGTATGTATTTGATTTTATTGTGTCAATCGCGTTGCCAAACCGCTTCAATGAAATCTACGGCGTGTTTTTCGGCGATTCGGGCATAAATCCCCGGATAGCCGGCCAGCGCACAGCCCTCGCCCCAACTGACGACACCGAACTGGGTCCAGCCTTCACGCAGGCGCAGCAGCAGCGGACCTCCGGAATCCCCTTGGCAGCTGTCGATGCCCTCGCGGCCGGCGCAGATCACCTTGCCACGTGATAGTTCACCGCCGTACGCCTGCTGGCATTCATCGAATGACACGAACGGCACCTGTGCGGTCTGCAGCTGAGTCGGATAGACCCGGCCATCGCCGATGTCGGTGTCTCCCCAGCCGATCACCGTGAATTCACGGCCCGGCTTGAGATAGCTGGCGTCGGGCCGCAGCCGCAGTGCTACCGGCTGTGCGCCGACCAGCGGTGCGCTGAGCTGGATCAGGGCGACGTCGTGCTCCAGCGAATTGCCACTGTTGAATGCCGGATGGACGTGGATCGCCTTGACGTTGGAGGGTCGTGGTCCGGCGTCAGTGGACAGGGCCGTGACCTTGCCGACAACGGCGATGCCACCAGGCGCTTCGCCCTGCATGCAGTGCGCGGCCGTCAGCACCCACGAGGGTGAGATGAGGGTGCCCCCGCAGAAGTGGCGATCATGGTCCGAATCGCCGTCGAAGATGCCCTGGATGCTGACCATGAACGGGTACTCGTCGGCCGGCGCCGCTTCGCCGCCGATGATGCGCGGCGCATCGCGCAGCTGCGGCGCAGCGATGGCGGGTACGGCAGACGCGGCCAACAGCAGGCCGATGAACAAAGAGGTGCTGCGATACATTTCCCTGTACTCCTCTGTCGATGGTTGGAACCGGCGCGGCCGCGGTCCGTACCGGTGCATCGATTGGGGAGCAGTGGAGAGGCCCACAGCGCGAACCTGCGCACAGTTCTCATGGCTGGCGCCGCCTGCGACAACTGCAGACCCACAAATGCGAACGCCATCCCGCATGGATCGGGATGGCGTTCGTGGTGCCGGCGTGACCGGCGTCGGCTGTGGGCTCAGCGTGCAGCCAGAGCCGACGCGATTTCCTGCTGGATCGCCCGCGCTGCGGCCTGCGGATCGGCGGCCAGGCGGATCGGGCGACCGACCACGATGGCATCGGCGCCATCGGCAAAGGCCTGCGCTACGCCAACGGTACGTTTCTGGTCATCGCCGACCGGGCCACCGGGGCGGATGCCAGGGCAGACGATCGAGAATCCGCTGCCGGTGGCAGCGCGGATCGGGCCGGCTTCCTGGCCCGAAGCGATCACGCCATCGATGCCGGCGGCCTGGGCAGCCAGCGCGCGCTCGACCACCACGTCCACCGGTTCGCGGTCGATGCCCATCTGTGCGAGGTCGGGGCGCCCCATCGAGGTCAGCACGGTCACTGCCAGCAGGCGCATGTCGCCGCTGTTGGCGGCGGCGCACGCCTCCATCATGGCCGGGTGCCAGCCATGGATGGTGGCGTAGCTGACCGGCCACTGCGACAGGCGCTTGATCACCGCCGCAGCCGTGGCCGGGATGTCGAAGAACTTCAGGTCGACGAACACGCGCTTGTC
The DNA here is from genome assembly GCF_042136455.1 of Stenotrophomonas sp. 3diitr2024. Classification (NCBI taxonomy): domain Bacteria; kingdom Pseudomonadati; phylum Pseudomonadota; class Gammaproteobacteria; order Lysobacterales; family Lysobacteraceae; genus Stenotrophomonas; species Stenotrophomonas sp. 3diitr2024. The sequence goes on along the minus strand of NZ_JBHHMJ010000719.1, from coordinate 1,898 downwards.
GCGGCGGGCCAGCTCATCGAGCACCTGGAAGTACTCGCCGGAGGCGAGCAGTTCCATGCCGATCTTGTAGAACGCCACGCTGTCGCCCAGGCGGTCGACCCACGCCAGCGCCTGCGCGCGGTCAGGCACGTCCAGCGCGAAGATCAGGCGCTCGTCATCGCGCAGCGGCAGCGGTGCGCGGCTCATGGTGCGTAGTCCAGCGCGGCGCGCTTGGCGTCGTGGCGGGCCTGGCGCGACTGGCTGTAATCGTTGTTGAACTGCGCCGGCTCGAAGCCGCCGTAGGTCGGGTTCGGCAGCATCCACCAGCGCTCGCCGAACCAGTCGTGGTACTGCTGCAGCAGGGCGTCACGGCCTTCGTTGGTGTTGGCGGTCACTTCCACGAAGTCACCCAGCTGGTCGCCGAACTGCATCAGCACGCGGTACTTCTGCCCGGCCAGGCGGCGGCGGCAGTTCTTCTCGCTGCCAGCCTGCTCGCAGCCTTCGACCACGGTGCCCAGGCCCAGGAACACGCTGTCATCGGCCACCGGCAGGCCCTGCTCGCGCAGGTTGGCCAGGGTCGCGTCCTTCAGGTGCACGGCACGGTTGGAGATGTACAGCAGGGTCACGCCCTTGGCGTTGGCCGCCTTGGCGAAATCGACCACGCCCGGGATCGCCTTGGCCTTCTTTTCGGCCACCCACTGGTCCCAGCTCAGCTCGTCGTATTCCTTGCCGTCGCGCACCAGGCGCGCCTGGTAGGGCGAGTTGTCCAGCACGGTCTCGTCCACGTCCAGCACCACGGCCGGCTTCAGGCCCTTGGCCTCGTTGCCGCGTTCTTCCGGCACCAGAGCATCCCAATGGGCTTCCTTCAGCGCCACGTCCAGGTGGTCGGCGGCGGCGCGGTAGGTCTGCTCGGTGATCGCCCTGTACTCCTGCGCACGCTGCATCCACAGCACGGCGTTGAGGTTGTCGTTGGCGGTGGCATCACGCGCGCCATCGGCCTTGGCGGCGGACGCCGGGGCCTGCGGCGCCGCGGCTTCAGCGGCAGGCGCGTCCACGCGCTTGCAGGCAGACAGGCCCAGCGCCGCGGTGGCGAGCAGGGTCAGGGACAGGGAAACAGGACGACGCATGGATTCACCGGCAATCAGATATACCGGCGCATTTTACCGGCAAAGCCGACCCGGGGACGGCTATGCTTGGTGGTTGACCCGCTGCTCTTCCGGAGGCCGCCATGACCGATTCCACCCAGACCCCCGACGTTCCCCTGCTCGATGCGGTGCAGGCCCGCCTGCTGGGCTGCCTGGTGGAGAAGGAGGCGACCACCCCGGACACCTACCCGTTGACCGTCAATGCCGCCCAATCGGCGGCCAACCAGAAGACCGCCCGCGAGCCGGTGATGAACGTGGACGCCGGCAGCGTGCAGCACGCGCTGCGCCAGCTGGAAGCACTGGGCCTGGCCCGCCAGCACTTCTCCTCGCGCGCCGACCGCTACGAGCACCGCCTGCAGGCCGCGCTGGACCTGACCCGGCAACAGACCGTGCTGCTGGCGCTGCTGCTGCTGCGCGGCCCACAGACCTTGGGCGAGCTGGTGTCGCGCAGCGAGCGTCTGTACCGGTTTGCGGATATCGACGAAGCCCGCCACGCCGTCGAGCGCCTGCAGCAGCGCGCGCTGCTGGTGGTGCTGCCGCGCGCCAGCGGCCAGCGCGAAGACCGCTACATGCACCTGCTGTGCGGTGAAGTGGATGGTGCCGCGCTGGCGGCCAAGTACGCCAGCAGTGGCGGGGGCAGCAGCGATGCGGCCGATCCGGGCCTGGCCGAGCGCGTGGCCCAGTTGGAAGCGGCCGTGGCCGAGCTGCAGGCGCAGCTGGCAGAACTGCGCAGCTGAGGTCCACATCCGGTAGTGCCGGCCGCTGGCCGGCAAC
>NZ_JBHHMJ010000715.1:0-382 GCF_042136455.1 Stenotrophomonas sp. 3diitr2024 | reverse complement strand
CCGGCCAGCACCACGGCACTTCCCATCGTGGCTTCGCCTCGATGGACCAGGACAAGCAGCGCGCGATCGCCGCAAAGGGAGGACGCGCCGCGCATGCGTCCGGCAATGCACATGAGTTCAGCCCAGGCTGGCTTCCTTCAGCTGCCGGATCTGGTCACGCACCCGTGCGGCATCTTCGAATTCCAGGTCCTTGGCGTGCTGGTACATCTGTTGTTCCAGCGCCTTGAGACGGGTCGCCAGCTGCGCCGACTGCTACCCCGGTGCGGGACATGCCCCCCGCTCCCGAGGTGCGCGTGATCGGGCGCAACAAGCCCATCCTGCAGGGTCGCTGCATCGGCGTCCTGTTCGATGAGGGCTCCGATGCCCGCGTGATCGCCAGCCT
>NZ_JBHHMJ010000710.1:0-25109 GCF_042136455.1 Stenotrophomonas sp. 3diitr2024 | reverse complement strand
GTGGGAGCCAGCAGGACACGCCGTAAACCCATCCATGGGGGCTCGATGGCGCCATCCATGGCGCCAACGGTCCTGCTGGCTCCCACCACCCCGCCAGCTCACAGAAGCCAGCTCTTGCTGTTGCTTTGGCCGTTGCCGTTGCTTCGGCCCTGGCCTCGGCGGGTGCCGGGCGCCGCCCGGCCAAAGCCCACCCCCCGCTTCCGGTACAATGTCGGGCCCGTTTCCCAACTACGGTTCCCCGGACATGATGGTCCTCGAGGGCGCGCCCGCCCTGTCGCCGTTCCGCCGCGAACGTCTTGAATCCCGCCTGCAGTCCATCGCTCCCTCCCTGCGCATCAGCGGCGCCTGGCACGTCTACTTCGTGCAGCCCGAAGGCAGCGCCGCCCCCGACCTGACCACGCTGTGCCGCATCCTCGAAGCTGCGCCGCAGGCCGAAGCCGTGGCCGAAGGCGCAGTCAGCCGCATCGTGGTGCCGCGCCTGGGCACGCTGTCGCCCTGGTCGAGCAAGGCCACCGAACTGGTCCGCGGTGCCGGCCAGCCGGTCAGCCGGGTCGAACGTGGCCTGCGCATCGACGTGCAGGGCTGGCCGGCCGATGCCGACGCTCAGCAGGCGCTGGTCAAGGCGCTGCACGACCCGATGACGCAGTCGGTGCTGGAGACCGTGGAGCAGGGCCAGGCGCTGTTCTCGGCGCCGGCGCGTGGCGAGCTGGAACGCGTGCCGGTGGACCAGCTGGAGGCCGCCAACCAGCGCCTCGGCCTGGCCATGGCCCAGGACGAGATCGACTACCTGCGTGAACGCTTCACCGCGCTGGGCCGCTCGCCGTCGGACGTGGAACTGATGATGTTCGCGCAGGCCAATTCCGAGCACTGCCGCCACAAGATCTTCAACGCCAGCTGGACCATCGACGGCCAGGAGCAGGACCGCTCGCTGTTCCGGATGATCAAGAACACCCACCAGCAGACCCCGCAGCACACGCTCAGCGCGTACAGCGACAATGCCGCGGTGATCGAAGGCCATCCGGCGTCGCGCTATCGCCCCGATCCGGCCAGTGGCGAATACCGCCGCGAAGCGCAGGTGCCCAGTGCCTTCCAGATCAAGGTGGAAACCCACAACCACCCAACCGCGATCGCACCGTTCCCGGGCGCCTCGACCGGCGCGGGTGGCGAGATCCGCGACGAAGGCGCGACCGGCCGCGGTGGCAAGCCGAAGGCGGGCCTGACCGGCTTCTCGGTCTCGCACCTGCGCATTCCGGAATTACCGCAGCCGTGGGAGGCGCCGCGCGCGCTGAACCCGCGCATGGCACCGGCGCTGGAAATCATGACCGACGGCCCGCTCGGTGGCGCCGCGTTCAACAACGAGTTCGGCCGCCCGAACCTGCTCGGCTACTTCCGCAGCTTCGAGCTGCCGGAAGGCGCCGATCTGGTGCGCGCCTACGACAAGCCGATCATGCTGGCCGGTGGCCTCGGCGCGATCGACCGCGTGCAGGTCGACAAGATCCCGCTGCAGGCCGGTGATGCGGTGATCGTGCTGGGTGGCCCGGCGATGCTGATCGGCCTGGGCGGCGGTGCGGCCAGTTCGGTGGCCTCCGGTGAAAGCGCCGAGGACCTGGACTTCGCCAGCGTGCAGCGCGACAACCCGGAAATGGAGCGCCGCTGCCAGGAGGTCATCGACCGCTGCGTGGCGATGGGCGCCAACAACCCGATCAAGTTCTTCCACGACGTCGGCGCCGGTGGCCTGTCCAACGCCATCCCCGAACTGCTGCACGACTCGAACGTCGGTGGTGTCATCGACCTGGGCAAGGTGCCCACCGATGATCCGTCGCTGTCGCCGATGCAGCTGTGGTGCAACGAGTCGCAGGAACGCTACGTGCTGGGCGTGGCCCAGGAACGCCTGGCCGAGTTCGCCGCGCTGTGCGCCCGCGAGCGCTGCCCGTTCGCTGCGGTCGGTGTGGCCACCGCCGAGGAACATCTGGTGGTGGCCTACGGTGCCGTGCCGGGCCACACCCCGGCCGATGCACCGATCGACCTGCCGATGGACGTGCTGTTCGGCAAGCCGCCGAAGATGCACCGCGATACCGCGCACCCGCCGGCACCGCGCTGGCCGGCGCTGAAGACCGGTGGCCTGGACCTGCAGGAAGCCGGCCTGCGCGTGCTCGCGCACCCGACCGTGGCCTCGAAGAACTTCCTGGTCACCATCGGTGATCGCAGCGTCGGCGGCCTGACCGCGCGCGAGCAGATGGTCGGCCCGTGGCAGCTGCCGGTGGCCGACGTGGCAATCACCCTGGCCGACTTCGACGGCGTAGCCGGTGAGGCGATGTCGATCGGCGAGCGCACCCCGCTGGCCCTGCTCGATGCCGCTGCTTCGGCACGCATGGCGGTGGGCGAAGCGCTGACCAACCTGTGCGCGGCCCCGGTCGATGCGCTGGATGAGATCAAGCTGTCGGCGAACTGGATGGCCGCGGCCGGTCACCCGGGCGAAGACGCGCTGCTGTACGACGCGGTGAAGGCGGTGGGCATGGAACTCTGCCCGCAGCTGGACATCAGCATCCCGGTGGGCAAGGACTCGCTGTCAATGCAGGCGCAGTGGCACGACCAGGGTGAAGCGCACAAGAGTGTGTCGCCGGTGTCGCTGGTGATCTCGGCGTTCGCGCCGGTCGCCGACGTGCGCCAGCAGTTGACCCCGCTGCTCGACCGGGAGGTGGACAGCGAGCTGTGGCTGATCGGCCTCGGTGCCGGCAAGCAGCGCCTGGGGGGGTCGATCCTGGCCCAGGTGCATGCCGACCACGGCGACCTGCCGGCCTTCGCCGGTGCCGCCCCGGACCTGGACGATCCGCAGCGCCTGCGGGGTTTCTTCGAGCTGATCCGCGATGCACGCCAGTCCGGCCTGCTGCTGGCCTATCACGACCGCAGCGACGGCGGTGCTTTCGCCGCGCTGTGCGAAATGGCCTTCACCTCGCGCCTGGGCCTGGACATCGCCCTCGATGCCTGGGGTGACGATCCGTTCCGCAGCCTCTTCAACGAAGAACTGGGCGCGGTGGTGCAGATCGCGCGCGAAGACCGTGCAGCGTTTGCCGACCTGGTTGAACGCCATGCATTGACCGAATGCGCGCAGCGCATCGCCAAGCCAACCACCGCACCGGTGGTGCGCGTGTCGCTGGGCGGCGAGAACCTGGCCGAGTGGCGCTGGGAGGCCTTGTTCGATGCCTGGTGGTCGGTCACCCACGCGATGCAGAAGCGCCGCGACAACCCGGCCAATGCCGATGCCGAGCGCGAGATCGCGCGTGCCTTCAACGCACCGGGCCTGAAGCCGAAGCTCAGCTTCGACCTCAACGAGGATGTGGCGGCACCGTTCATCAGCAGCGGTGCGCGTCCGCGCGTGGCGGTGCTGCGCGAGCAGGGCGTCAACGGCCAGATCGAAATGGCCAACGCCTTCGAGCGTGCCGGCTTCCGTGCCTTCGACGTGCACATGAGCGACCTGATTGAAGGCCGCGTGGCCCTGCAGGATTTCACCGGCCTGGTGGCCTGTGGTGGCTTCAGCTATGGCGACGTGCTCGGTGCCGGCCGTGGCTGGGCCACCTCGATCCTGGAGCGCAGCGCACTGCGTGATGCCTTCGCCGCGTTCTTCGCGCGCGAAGACAGCTTCGCGCTGGGCGTATGCAACGGCTGCCAGATGATGAGCCAGCTGAAGAACATCATTCCGGGTGCCGAGCACTGGCCGCAGTTCCGTCGCAACGCCAGCGAGCAGTTCGAAGCCCGCACCGCGCTGCTGGAAGTGGTGGAATCGCCGTCGATCCTGCTGCGTGGCATGGCCGGCTCGCGCCTGCAGGTGGCGGTGGCGCATGGTGAAGGCCAGGCCGTGTTCGACAATGCCGTCGACCAGGCTGCTGCACGTGTCTCGCTGCGCTACATCGATGGCAATGGCAAGGTGGCCAGCCAGTACCCGCTGAACCCGAACGGTTCGCCGGACGGCATCACCGGCCTGACCAGCAGCGACGGCCGCGTCACCATCATGATGCCGCACCCGGAACGTACCCCGCGCGCGCTCAACCTGAGCTGGGCACCGGCGGAATGGCAGGGTGATTCGCCGTGGATGCGCATGTTCCGCAACGCGCGGGTGTGGTGCGGCTGATCGCATCGTTCCGCGCAGGCCGCAATGCCACCGCGTATGGAAAAACCCGCCGCTTCGTCGGCGGGTTTTTCTTTGCGCGCGTGAAACCCTTGTCGTGCCCGCTAGTTACATCGGTTTTCATGCGCCAGCGGTCCGTCACGTGTACCTAACAAAATACTTTTATAAACACGTGAAATGGTGAACTGCTTCACGGCAATAGCATTTGTCGTGTCAAAGTCTTGACGATCTGCAAAGTTGCCGTTAACACTTGAACCCCGTTTCAGAACCATTCATTCCGCAGTAACCGCTCGGCGCACGCGCTCGGTTTTCTGTCGCTGCGCGCCGTTCGGCAATACCCCGCAGTAAATCACGCGAATAAACGCCCCCAGGGGACGTTGGGCCACAAGGCCCGGCGGTGGCGTTGCTTTGCCCAAAACCAGTCCAATCAGGAGCCGTACCGATGAATCGGATTTATCGCAAGGTCTGGAACAAAGCATTGGGTCAGTTGGTGGTGGCCTCGGAACTGGCCTCCTCCGACAGCAGCGGTGGTGTTGTCGACCAGCGCCGCGATACGACACAGGCCACGCCCGCGCTGTTGGCGGTGGCACTGGGCCTGGTATTGGGATTGGGCATGAGCGGTTCCGCCATTGCACAGTCAGTGCAGATCGGCGGCAGCGCTACCTGCGTCGCATTCAGCGGCAAGCTGCTGGAAAAGTGCCTGATCGAAGGCTCGGCCACGGCCAAGGGCAGCAACGCGGTGGCGATCGGCAGCAACAGCAATGCCAGCGCCGCCAACAGCGTGGCGCTGGGCGCTGGCTCCAAAGCAGCGCGGGCTAATACCGTGTCCGTCGGCGACGCCGGCAAGGAACGGCAGATCACCAACGTGGCCGCTGGTACCCAGGCCACCGATGCGGTGAACAAGTCACAGCTGGATGCGCAGGCGCGCGCCACGCAGGCCGCGCTGGCGGATGTCGCCGCAGATGGAAACCGCTATTTCAAGGCCGATGGCGCAGGTGATGACAGCGACGCGGCGAAGATCGACGGGCAGGGCGCGGTTGCAGTGGGCGCCGGTGCGCAGTCGTTGGCCAATGCCACCACCGCCATCGGTACCCAGGCGATTGCCGCCGGCCTGGGCGCCAGCGCGTTCGGCCAGGGCGCATTGGCAATCGGTGACGCCAGCGTGGTGGTCGGGCAGAGTGCTGCCGCGTTCGGTCTTGGTGACACCGCCGTCGGCGCCAGTGCCTACGCTGCAAGCGAGAATGGCGCGGCCACCGCCCTGGGTGCGCTGTCCGAAGCCACCGCCGATGGCGCCACTGCCGTGGGTGGCGGTGCCGTGGCGATGGGCCCGGGCAGTACCGCACTGGGCCGCGGCGCCACTGCCGCCAATGAAGCATCAATCGCGGTGGGTGCGTTCAGCACCGCCGTCGGTGAGTACAGCACCGCGCTGGGGTCCAACTCGGCGGCGGTTGCCACCGGCAGCGTGGCGCTGGGCGCCGGCTCGCTGGCCGACCGCGTCGATACCGTCTCTGTCGGCGCCGCCGAATATGGCCTGACCCGGCAGATCACCAGCGTCGCTGCGGGTACTGAAGATACCGACGCGGTCAATGTCGGCCAGTTGAAGAACGTGGCCGCCGTGGCCGATGCCACGGCCAAGCGTTTCCAGGCCACTGGCAGCAGCAACAGCGACGCCGGCGCGCTGGCCGAAGGTGACGAGGCGCTGGCGGCCGGCGAGGCGGCCAACGCCATCGGCAACGGCACCACCGCCGTGGGTGCCGGCGCCACGGCCGTTGCGCAGAACGCCACCGCCGTCGGCAACAACGCGCTGGCGTCGGGCCAGAACAGCGCCGCGTTCGGCAACAACGCACAGGCCAACGGCCCGGGCAGTGTCGCCGTCGGTGGTGCTGCGGTGGATGCCGATGGCAATCCGCTGATCACCAGTGGCGGCGTGCCGGTGGAAACCGGCGCGACCAGCGCAGGTGTCGGTGGCACCGCCGTGGGCGCCAGTGCCGAAGCCAGTGGATTTGCGGCGTCGTCCTACGGCGTTGGCGCGTATGCCGCCGGTGCGCAGTCGTCCGCATTCGGTGCGGTCGCCAATGCCATCGGCGACTACTCCACCGCAATGGGTACGCAGAGTACCGCCACTGGTAGCAGCAGCGTCGCCATCGGCGGCCCGGCCGACCTGATTCCGGGCCTGGGCTTCTTCGTGCAGACCCAGGCCAGCGGCGAAGCCGCCACCGCGGTCGGCGCCGGCGCTATCGCCAGCGGTGATCGTGCGGTGGCCAACGGCAGCCTGACCGAAGCATCCGGCGTGGAATCCACCGCCGTGGGCTACTTCGCCTATGCCCCGGGTGAGAATGCCAGCGCGCTCGGTGCGCAGACCTGGGCCAGCGGTGCGCAGAGCACCGCGGTGGGCTACTACGCCACTGCACGTGGTGCCAACAGCGTCGCGCTCGGCGCGAATTCCGAAGCGGTGCGCGCCAACAGCGTGGCCGTGGGCAGTGCCGGCAACGAGCGGCAGATCACCAGCGTTGCCGCGGGCAGTGAAGCCACCGATGCGGTCAACAAAGCCCAACTCGACGCGGTGGCCAGCACCGCCGACGGCACCGCGCGCTTCTTCCAGGCACAGCCCGAAGCGGGCAGTGATGCCGGTGCGTTCGCCGAGGGCGAAGGTGCGGTCGCGGCCGGCTCCTCGAGCAACGCGATCGGTGCTGGTGCAGTTGCACATGGCGCTGCCGCGTCAGCGATCGGTGATGACAGCGTGGCGGTGGGTCGCAACAGCAGCGCCACCGGCAACGGTGGTGTTGCCATCGGTGGCCTCGGACAGGCCTACGACGAGTACAACCAGCCGATCATCGGCGCCGACGGAAAGGCGCAGCAGGTGGGCACCACGGCGGTTGCCGATGCCACGGCGGTCGGCAGCGGTGCGCAGGCCACCGGTGCCGTGAGCAGCGCGTTCGGCAATGCCGCCAAGGCCAGCGGCGACAACAGCTTCGCGGCCGGCGGCAAGTCGCGTGCGACCGGCAGCTATGCCGTTGCGGTCGGTGACAGCGCCTTCGCCAGCAGCGATGACAGCACCGCTGTCGGTGGCTACAGCTGGGCCACGGCCAGTGGTGCGAGCGCCTTCGGTTCCGGTGCATGGGCCACCGCCACCAACGCCTCGGCGTTCGGCAACGCGGCATGGGCCAGCGGCAGTGGCGCAACCTCCATCGGCTACAACAGCTGGGCCAATGGTGCCAGCTCAACCGCAGTCGGCCGTGGTGCCTTCGGCTATGGCGACAACAGCGTGGCGCTGGGCTTCCAGGCGCTGGGTAACAGCCTCAACAGCATTGCCATCGGCACCAACACGGTGGCCGGTGGTGAAAGCGCGATCGCGCTCGGGGCCGGCAGCAACGCCAGCGCCAGCAACGCTGTCGCGCTCGGCGCCGGCTCGGTTGCCAACCGCGCCCGCAGCGTGTCGGTCGGCAGCACCGGCAACGAGCGGCAGATCACCAACGTCGCCGCTGGCACCCAGGCCACCGATGCGGTGAACAAGGCGCAGCTGGATGCGGTGGCGAGTACCGCCACCACCACCAGCCGCTTCTTCCAGGCCAGTGGCAGCGGCGGTGACGTGGCCGGTGCGCTGGTGGACGGTGACAACGCGCTGGCCGCCGGTGATGCGGCCAACGCCATCGGCAACGGCGCCACCGCACTCGGCAGTGGTGCCAATGCGCTGGCCAACAACGCGCAGGCGATCGGTCTCAACGCGCTGGCCAGCGCGGCCAACGCCAGCGCCGTCGGTGCCAACGCACAGGCGACCGGTGAGTACGCCACCGCGCAGGGTGCGGAAAGCGAAGCCAGCGGCGAGCAGAGCGCGGCGTTCGGTGCCGCCAGCATCGCCAGTGGTGCCGGCAGTACCGCCAACGGTGTGTTGTCCGAAGCCTCCGGCGAGGAAGCCGTGGCGGTGGGCTACTTCAGCAATGCCAGCGGCAGCGGCGCCACCGCGGTCGGCAGCGAAAGCGTCGCCAGCGGCACGGCGTCGGCAGCGTTCGGCATCGGCGCCGAAGCGACCGGTGGCTACAGCACCGCCATCGGTGGCTATTCCCAGGCATCGGCGTTCAACGCCACCGCTTTCGGCAACTTCGCCAGTGCCACCGGTTCCAACAGCGTGGCGCTGGGCGGCGACTCCGAGGCGTCGGGTGCCTACAGCACCGCCACCGGCCAGGGTAGCCTGGCCACCGGCACCAACAGCGTCGCCGTCGGTGGTTCGCTGTTTGGCGTGCTGGCCACCGAAGCATCGGGCAATTACTCCACCGCCGTCGGTGGCGGCGCCTGGTCCGGCGGCATCAACAGCACCGCACTGGGCAACGCCGCCGAATCGCGCGCTGCCAACAGCGTGGCGCTGGGTGCCGATTCGATCGCGGACCGTGACAACACCGTGTCGGTAGGCGGTGCTGGCAATACCCGCCAGATCACCAACGTGGCCGATGGCACGCAGGGCAATGATGCGGTCAACAAGAACCAGCTTGACGCCGTAGCCGCAGCAGCGGAGAAGACCAGCAGGCAGTTCCAGGCCAGTGGCAACGCCGAGGGTGAAACCGGCGCCCTGGTCGAGGGTGACAACGCGCTGGCGGCCGGTGATGCGGCCAACGCCATCGGCAACGGTGCCACCGCACTCGGCAGCGGCGCCAATGCACTGGCCGCCAACGCCACGGCGGTCGGCATCGATGCGCTGGCCACCGGCAACAACGCCGCAGCACTGGGCAGTACCGCACAGGCCACCGGCGAAGACAGCCTTGCGCTCGGTACCGGCGCCAGTGCCAGCGAGCTGGGTGCCAGCGCCGCGGGTGCGCGTGCACAGGCCAGTGGTGCGTACAGCACCGCGACCGGCACCGAATCCAACGCCAGCGGCACGCAGGCACTGGCCAGTGGCTTCCGCAGTGCCGCCTCTGCCGATGGCGCCACCGCCGTCGGTGGCTATGCCGAAGCGAGCGGACGCCTCGGCACCGCGTTGGGCTACGGCTCGGCCGCCAGCGGGGCCAACACCACCGCGGTCGGCTTCGGTGCCGCCGCAGCCGGTAGCGGTGCCGTTGCGGTCGGCCAGTCCAGCGAAGCCAGTGGCGCCGAGAGCGTGGCCATTGGTGGCAGCACCTTCTTCGGCTTGATCCCGTCGCGTGCTAGCGGCACCGGCGCGGCGGCCTTCGGTGCCGGCGCCTGGGCGACCGAAGATTACGCCACCGCGATAGGCTGGAATTCGTGGGCGGATGCCGCAGATGGCACGGCACTGGGCGCCAGTGCCACCGCCAGTGGGTTGAACAGCGTGGCGCTGGGCGCCGGCTCCAAGGCCGAGCGCGACAATACCGTGGCCGTGGGCACCGCGGGCGGTGAGCGCCAGGTGACGCATGTGGCAGCCGGCACCGAGGCCACCGACGCGGTGAACAAGGGCCAGCTGGACGCGGTTGCCAGCGTTGCCGACAGGACTGGCCGGCAGTTCCAGGCCAGCGGCAACGCCGATGGCGAAGCCGGTGCACGGGTGGAGGGCGACGACGCGCTCGCCGCTGGCAATGCGGCCAATGCGATTGGCAACGGCACCACCGCATTGGGCAGCGGCGCAACGGTGGTCGCGGCCAATGCCACGGCGGTCGGCGTTGACGCACTGGCCACGGCCGAGCGGGGTGTGGCGATCGGCAGCGGTGCCAGCAGCACCGCAGGCGGTGCCGTCGCGCTGGGTGCACAGAGCAGCAGCGGCGGCGCCGCCAGCATTGCGATCGGCGCGCAGTCGCAGTCGCAGGGCATCGGGGCGACCGCTGTCGGCGGCATGGCCGAGGCCGCCGGCCTGGCGGCCACCGCAGTGGGCTACGGCGCGATCGCCGATGGTCGCGAAACCACTGCAGTCGGCAACTTCGCACAGGCCAATGGCTGGCGTGCCACGGCGTTTGGTGCAGGCGCCAGCGCCGGCTTCTTCGGCACCGCGATAGGCAGTGCCGCGCAGGCCGCCGACGTGTCCACGGCGGTGGGCCAGGGCACCATTGCGCAGATCGCCGGCGCCGGCTTCGGCGTGCAGGCCAAGGCTGGCGAGTACGGCACCGCTCTGGGCAACAACGCCGCGACCGGATTGAACGGCGTGGCGGTCGGCTTCAATGCACTGGCCGGACAGGATGCCGCCAGCGTCAGTGCTGGCCGGTTCACCACCGCCATCGGCAGTGAGGCGTGGGCTACCGAAGACGGCGCCACCGTGGTCGGTTACAACAGCTACGCGCAGGCCAGCAACGCGACGGTGCTCGGCAGCAATACCTGGACCACCAAGGACGCCGGCAACAGCGTCGCGTTGGGTGCGGGCTCGCTGGCCGACCGTGCCAACACAGTGTCGGTGGGTGCCGCACAGGAGTGGGTTGATGCTGCCGGAGTCACCCACAGCGCGATCAACCGCCAGCTCACCAATGTCGCGGCCGGTACGCAGGCCACCGATGCGGTGAACAAGGGCCAGCTGGATGCAGTGGCCGCCACCGCCGATGCGGTCGGCCAACGCTTCAAGGCCAACGGTTCGGGTACCGCCAGTGCCACCGGCACGGATGCCGTGGCCATCGGCGGCAACGCCAACGCCAGTGGAAGCCGCAGCAATGCGCTGGGCAGTGGTGCCACGGCCATCGGCAACGCGGCGCTGGCACTGGGCGCCAACAGCGGCGCCAGCGGCAACAACTCAGTGGCATTGGGTGCCGGTTCGCGTGCGCTGGAGGCCAACGTGGTCTCGGTCGGCGGTGGCAACGGCACCGCCGGCCCGGCCACGCGGCGGATCGTCAATGTGGCCGACGGCCGCATCGCCGCCGGCAGCACCGATGCGGTTACCGGCTCCCAGCTCAACGTCACCAACCAGCGCGTGGGCGCAGTGGAAACCCGCGTGGGCGATTTCGATTCGCGCATCGCGACGGTCGAGACCACGGCGGCCAGTGCAGTCGGCTATGACGACGCCAGCCGTGATCGCCTGACCCTGTCCGGCTTCCAGGGCACCACCATCGACAACGTCGGTGCCGGCAGCATCGCCGCCGGCAGCCGCCAGGCGATCAATGGCGGGCAGTTGTTCCAGTCGCTCAGTGATGCCGCCAGCTTCCTCGGCGGTGGCGCCAGCGTCGGCATGCAGGGTGTGTTCGTGGCGCCGAACTACGTGATCCAGGGCGCCACCTACAGCAACGTCGGCGATGCGCTCGGTGCGCTGGACCGCAAGGTCAGTGAGATTGACCGTCGTACTGCCGGTGGCACGCGTGCAGGTGCTTCCAGCCTGCGCGCAATGAGTGCGTCGCTGGATGAAAGCCCGCTGGCCAGCGTCGCCGACGCACCGGCCACCGCCGATGCAGCACCGGCCAGCACCGCACGCGTGCAGGGCACGCCGACTGCCGCCGCCGCCGGTGCCGGGATTCCGGTTGGCACCCCGGCCACGGGCTTCAATGCCGTCGCCATGGGTGAGGGCGCAGTGGCCAGTGGCGCCTCGTCCACCGCCATCGGCCAGGGTGCCAGTGCCACGGCTGCCAACGCGGTGGCTTTGGGCCAGGGCTCGGTCGCCGATCGTGCCAATACGGTGTCGGTGGGCAGCGAAGGCAACGAACGCCAGGTCACCAACGTCGCCGCCGGCACCACCGCCACCGACGCCGTCAACAAGGGCCAGCTGGACCGTGGCATGGCCACTGCCAACAGCTACACCGACAGCCGCGTGCAGGCCGTCGCCGACAGCTTCGATGTGTTCAAGGGCGAGATCGACGGGCGCCTGCGCCACATGGATCGCCGCATCGACCGCCAGGGCGCCATGAGCGCGGCGATGCTCAACATGGCCACCAGTGCCGCCGGTATCCGCACCCAGAACCGGGTCGGCGTCGGCATCGGTTTCCAGGGCGGCGAGTCGGCGTTGTCGCTGGGCTACCAGCGTGCGATCAGCGATCGCGCCACGGTCACCTTCGGCGGTGCCTTCAGCAGTGACGACAGCTCGGTCGGCGTTGGTGCCGGCTTCGGCTGGTAAGCCAAACCACTGCGCCGGCGGCCACCCACGCCGGCGCCAAACCTGCAATCAGGGCCTGGGGGGAGGTCACGGCAATCCCGGCTGGGCCGGCCGGGAGTCGTCAAGGAATGATGGCCGCAGTGTTGGTTCGATCCATGACCCAGAAGAGGAATTTCGACGTGATCAAGAAGCAGAACCTTCGCATCAATGTGCTTGCCGCCGCCGTGCTGTCGATGACCGCGGTGGGTGCCGTCCACGCCGCCGGGTTGCCGACCCGTGAACCGGTGCGCCAGGCCAGCACCGCCGAGCCGGGCGCCGAGCGCATCATCGTCAAGTATCGTGCCGGCACCGCTGCAGCGGGCGACCGTTCGGCCAAGCTGTCCACCGTGCAGTCCGCGCTGACCCGCGCCAGCCTGTCCGGTGGCACCGCCCGCGCCAGCACGCTGGGCCCGCAGGTCGTGCGCAGGCTCGGCGTCGGTGCCGACCTGATCCGCCTGCAGGGGCGCCTGGCGCCTGCGGAACTGCAGCGCGTGCTGAAGGAACTGAAGGCCGACCCGGCCGTGCAGTACGCCGAAGCCGACGTGAAGCTGCGCCGCACCGAGCTGCGCGCCGGTGACGTGCAGCCGGCGCTGGCGCCGAACGATCCGTACTACCAGCAGTACCAGTGGCACCTGCACAACGCCACCGGTGGCATCAACGCACCGTCGGCGTGGGATGTATCGCAGGGCGAGGGCGTGGTGGTGGCCGTGCTCGACACCGGCATCCTGCCGCAGCACCCGGACCTGGTCGGCAACCTGCTGGAAGGCTACGACTTCATCAGCGATGCCGAGACGTCGCGCCGTGCCACCAACGATCGCGTGCCGGGCGCGCAGGACTATGGCGACTGGGTCGAGAACGACAATGAGTGCTACACCGGCTCCGTCGCGGAGGACAGCTCCTGGCACGGTACCCATGTGGCCGGCACCGTGGCCGAGCAGACCAACAACGGCGTCGGCATGGCCGGTGTCGCGCACAAGGCGAAGGTGCTGCCGGTCCGCGTGCTCGGCAAGTGCGGTGGCTACCTCTCCGATATCGCCGACGCCATCACCTGGGCCTCCGGCGGCACCGTGGCGGGCGTGCCCGCCAATGCCAACCCGGCCGAGATCATCAACATGAGCCTGGGTGGAAGCGGCAGCTGTGACGGAACCTACCAGGATGCGATCAATGGCGCGATCTCGCGTGGCACCACCGTGGTCGTGGCGGCCGGCAACGAGACCGACAACGCTTCCAAGTACCGTCCGGCCAGTTGCGACGGCGTGGTGACCGTCGGTGCCACCCGCATCACCGGCGGCATCACCTACTACTCCAACTACGGCACCCGCGTGGACCTGTCCGGTCCGGGTGGTGGTGGCAGCGTCGATGGCAATCCCGGCGGCTACGTCTGGCAGTCCAGTTCCGATGCGGCCACCACGCCGGAGTCGGGCAGCTACAGCTACATGGGCATGGGCGGCACGTCGATGGCCTCGCCTCACGTGGCTGCCGTCGCTGCACTGGTGCAGAGCGCGCTGATCGCCAAGGGCAAGGATCCGCTGGCCCCCGCCGCGATGCGCACGCTGCTGAAGGAAACCGCGCGCCCGTTCCCGGTCAGCATTCCGGCCGCCACCCCGATCGGCACCGGCATCGTCGATGCCAAGGCGGCGCTGGCCAAGGCACTGGAAGAGCCGTGCACCGAGAACTGCGGGCCGGTGGCGACGCCGCTGACCAACAAGGCCGCGGTGGGGGGCCTGAACGGTACGGCCGGCAGCAGCCGCCTGTACAGCTTCGAGGCAGCCGCTGGCAAGCAGTTCAGCGTGATCACCTACGGTGGCACCGGCAACGTGTCGGTCTACATCGCCCAGGGACGCGAGCCGAGCGCCAGCGACAACGATGGCAAGTCGACCCGTCCCGGCACGTCCGAAACGGTACGGGTGAACAAGCCGGTGGCAGGCACCTACTACATCAAGGTGGTGGGCGAAGCGGCCTACAACGGCGTCAGCATCCTCGCCACGCAGTAAACCTGTCGTGTCGTAGTTGAACGGCCGAGGCCCGTCATCCTGTGTGACGGGCTTCGTCTTTTTACGAAAGCTGGCGGCAGGGCGGCGGAAATCATGGCTTAACTGCTAAAGTCGGTCCGATTGACAGGAGAGTCACGTGAACGCGCTCGCTGCAACCGTTACCGACGATGCCGAAGGCCGCATCCTGGATGCGCTGCTGGCACGCGGCCGGCTCAAGGAAGGAGACCTGGCGCGCGCGCGGCCGCTGCACGCCGAGGCCGGCGGCAGCCTGCTGGGCCTGCTGGTGCGCCTGGGCCTGGTGTCTGAACGCGACCAGGCACAGGCCAGCGCCGAGGTGCTGGGCCTGCCGCTGCTGGAGGGCAAGCAGGTGCCGGAGGCCCCGCCGCAGGCGCTGGCCGAAGGGCTACCGCTGTCGCTGCGTTTCCTGAAGCAGTTCCATGTGTGCCCGCTGGAGTTGAATGAACACGGGGTGCGTCTGTGGCTGGCCGATGCCCACGATGCCTATCCGCAGCAGGCCGTGCAGTTGGCGCTGGGGGTTCCGGTGACACCGGTGCTGGGCATGCGCGCGGAGATCGATGACCTGGTCGAGCGCTGGTTCGGCCAGGGCCGCAGCGCGATGGGCGCGATCGTGGAAACCGCCGATGGCGAGGGCGGCGCGGTCGACGATATCGAGCACCTGCGCGACCTCGCTTCGGAAGCGCCGGTGATCCGTCTGGTCAACCTGGTGATCCAGCGTGCGGTGGAACTGCGCGCTTCGGATATCCATGTCGAACCGTTCGAGAGCCGGTTGAAAGTCCGCTACCGGGTTGATGGCGTGCTGGTGGAGGGCGAGAGCCCGCCGGCCAATCTCACCGCCGCGGTGATCAGCCGCATCAAGATCATGGCCCGGCTCAACATCGCCGAGCGCCGCCTGCCGCAGGACGGCCGCATCATGCTGCGCGTGCAGGGCAAGGAGCTGGACCTGCGCGTGAGTACCGTGCCTACCGCGCATGGCGAAAGCGTGGTGATGCGCCTGCTGGACCGCGAAACGGTGGTCTTCGATTTCCACCGGCTCGGCTTCACCGACGCCTTCCTGCCGCAGTTCCGCAAGGTGCTGGAACAGCCGCACGGCATCCTGCTGGTGACCGGGCCGACCGGCTCGGGCAAGACCACCACGCTGTACACCGCGCTGAGCCAGCTCAACACCGCCGACGTCAAGATCATCACGGTGGAAGATCCGGTCGAATACCAGATCGAGGGCATCAACCAGATCCAGGCCAAGCCGCAGATCGGCCTGGATTTCGCCAACGCGCTGCGCAGCATCGTCCGCCAGGATCCGGACATCATCATGATCGGTGAAATGCGCGACCTGGAAACCGCGCGCATCGCCATCCAGTCGGCACTGACCGGCCACCTGGTGCTGTCCACCCTGCACACCAACAATGCGGCCGGTGGCATCACCCGCCTGCTCGACATGGGCGTGGAGGATTACCTGCTCACCTCGACCATCAACGGCATCCTGGCCCAGCGCCTGGTGCGCCGGCTGGAGCCCACCCATGCCGAACGCTACGCAGCCTCGCCAGAGGAGATCGAACGCTTCGAGCTGCGCCGCCTGCAGCCGGAGGGACCGATCCACCTTTACCGCCCGAAGCCCTCGGCGCTGGCGCCGACCGGCTACCTGGGGCGTACCACCATCATGGAATTCCTGGTGATGAACGATGCGCTGCGGCGTGCGGTGATGCGTCGCGATGGCATGGGCGAGATCGAGCGCATCGCCCGCGAAGCCGGCATGCGCACCATGTACGAGGATGGCCTGTCCAAGGCGCTGAGCGGACAGACCACCATCGAGGAAGTGCTGCGCGTGACCGAGGAAAGCTGATGCGCGCAGGACGCCGGGGCTGACATGCCGAACTACCGCTACAAGGCGCTCAATCCGCACGGTGAGGTCTTCGACGGGCAGATGGAAGCGGCCAGCGAGGCCGAGCTGATCGCGCGCCTGCAGGACCAGGGCCACCTGCCGATGGAGACGCAGCTGGCCGACGCCGGCGCGATCGGCGGCCGCAGCTGGCGCAACCTGCTGCAGCAGCGCCCCCTGCAGGGCGCCGCCCTGCTGCAGTTCACCCAGCAGCTGGCGACCCTGCTCGGTGCCGGCCAGCCGCTGGATCGCGCGCTGTCGATCCTGCTGGGGTTGCCCGAGGACGAACGATCGCGCCGCGCGATCACCGACATCCGCGACGTGGTGCGCGGCGGTGCACCGCTGTCCACCGCGCTGGAACGCCAGCATGGGCTGTTCTCGCGCCTTTACGTGAACATGGTGCGCGCCGGCGAAGCCGGCGGCAGCCTGCATGAAACCCTGCAACGCCTGGCCGACTACCTGGAGCGCAGCCGCGCGCTGCAGGGCAAGGTCATCAACGCGCTGGTCTACCCGGCGATCCTGCTGGTGGTGGTGGGCGGTGCGCTGCTGTTCCTGCTTGGCTACGTGGTGCCGCAGTTCGCACAGATGTACGAGAGCCTGGACGTGGCGCTGCCGTGGTTCACCAATGCGGTGCTGCAGCTGGGCCTGTTCGTGCGCGACTGGTGGGTGCTGCTGCTGGTGGTGCCGGCGCTGCTGGCGCTGTTCTTCGAGCGCAAGGCGCGGCAACCGGCGTTCCGGCTGGCGCTGGATGGCTGGCTGCTGCAGCGCCGTGGCATCGGCCGTCTCGTCGGTGAACTGGAGACCGCGCGCCTGGCGCGCACGCTGGGCACCCTGCTGCGCAACGGCGTGCCCCTGCTGGGCGCACTGGGCATCGCGCGCAACGTACTGGGCAACCGCGCGCTGGCCGCCGATGTGGAAGCGGCCGCCGATGAAGTGAAAAATGGTGCCGGCCTGTCGCTGGCACTGTCGCGCGGCAAGCGCTTCCCGCGCCTCGCCCTGCAGATGATCCAGGTCGGCGAGGAATCCGGCGCCCTCGATACCATGCTGCTGAAGGCCGCCGACACCTTCGAACAGGATAGTGCCCGGCGCATCGACCGCCTGCTGGCGGCGATGGTGCCGGCGATCACCCTGGTGCTGGCCTCGGTGGTGGGCGCGGTGATCGTGGCCGTGCTGGTGCCGCTGTACGACCTGACCAATGCCATCGGTTGACGATGGCACTCCCTGCAACCCCGACACTCCGCAACTGAAAGGACCGTCCATGATTGCCCGTCGCCGACCGATCCGCCTTTCCTTCACCGCCGCGCGCAACCAGTCGGGCATGAGCCTGCTGGAAATCATCATCGTCATCGTGCTGATCGGCGCGGTGCTGACCCTGGTCGCCAGCCGCGTACTGGGCGGTGCCGACCGTGGCAAGGCCAACATCGCCAAGGCGCAGGTGCAGACCGTGGCGTCCAAGATCGACAACTACCAGATCGACACCGGCAAGCTGCCCGACTCGCTCAATGACCTGGTGACCGCACCGGCCGGTGTTGGCGGCTGGCTCGGCCCGTACGCCAAGCCGGCCGACCTGAACGACCCGTGGGGCCACGCCCTGGAATACCGCGCACCGGGCGAAGGCCAGCCCTATGAGCTGGTCAGCCTGGGCAAGGATGGCAAGGCCGGCGGCAGCAGCGTCGACGCTGACATCCGCTACCAGCCGTAACCGCGCATGACGTATTTCCTGCCGCGCCGGTTGCCCCACCCGCGCCTGCACGGCAGGCGCGCGGCGGGACTGTCGCTGCTGGAAATGCTGCTGGTGATCGCACTGATCGCGGCGATCGGCCTGATCACCGCCGCTGGCCTGTCGCGCGGCTTCGCCGGCATGCAGCTGCGCAGCGCAGGCAAGGACATCGCCAGCCAGCTGCGCATGGTGCGCGCGCAGGCGATCGCCCGCGGTGAACCGCAGCGCTTCGTCATCGAGCCGGCGCGGCGGCGCTGGGAAGGCGCCAACCAGCGCCACGGTGAGGTGCCCGTACAGCTGCAGGTGCAGTTCGAAGGTGCCGCACAGCTGGCCACCGCGCCGGGGCAGGGCGTGATCGAATTCCATCCCGATGGTGGCTCCAGCGGTGGCCGCATCCGGTTGCAGCGCGACGGCGCCGAATGGCGCGTCGACGTCGGCTGGCTCACCGGCGAGGTCCGCTCCGGCCCCTGGCGGGCGCAATGAAGCGGCGCGCGCGTGGCTTCACCCTGCTGGAAGTGATCATCGCCTTCGCCCTGCTGGGCCTGGCGTTGACCCTGCTGCTGGGCAGCCTGTCCGGCGGCGCAAAACAGGTGCGCGATGCCGAGCTGCGCACGCGCGCGGTGCTGCATGCACAGTCGTTGCTGGCCGAGGCCGGCGTCGACGCACCGCTGCAGGTGGGCAGCCAGCAGGGTGACTGGGAACAGGGGCGCTATCACTGGGAACTGCAGGTTCAGCCGTGGGTGGAACCACGCGCTGGCAATGTCGTGCAGGCCACGTCACCGGGGACCCCATGGCTGGCAGAGCTGCAATTGCAGGTGCGTTGGGGTGACAGCGAGCGCGAGCAGCTGCGCTGGCGCAGCCTGCGCCTGTTGCCGCCCGACCTGGAGAATGCGCGGTGAGGCGCCGCGCCGCAGGTTTCACCCTGGTCGAAGTGATGCTGGCCACCGTGCTGCTGGCCGGCGGCCTGGCGTTGGCCTTTGCCAGCGTGCGCTCGGCGATGGCGGTCAGCCAGCGTGGCGAGCAGATCGCCGCCGAGAGCGAACGCATGCGCGCGGTCGAGTCCTTGCTTCGCAGGCAGCTGGCGGGCGCGTTGCGCACCCCGCTTGAGGTTCCGGACCCCACCCGCGAACCGATCTTCTTCCAGGGGGAGGAGCAACGCATGTTGTTCGCCGCCGACCTGCCCGGATACCTCGGCCGTGGCGGCCCCTACCTGCACGCGCTGCAGGTCGACGGACGCGATGGCCAACAGCGCCTGCTGCTGGACCTGGTGCTGCTGCAGGAAGGCGAGCGCATCGCCGAGAATCCACCGCGCCCGCCCGAGGTGCTGGTGGAGAACCTGAAGTCGGTGCAGCTGCGCTATCGGGGTATCGATGCCAGCACGGGGCAGGTGACCGACTGGATGCCGCGCTGGGACGACACCCGCCGCCTGCCGATGCTGGTGGAGATCCAGATCGTGCCGGCCCGTGGAGCGCCGTGGCCACCGCTGGTGGTGGCGCTGCGCGCCGGTGGCAGCGGAGGCGCGCGATGAGGCGTCAGGGTGGGGCGGCACTGGTGCTGGTGCTGTGGCTGATCGCGTTGATGACCGCGCTGGTCGGCGCATTCGCGTTGAGCGCACGGGTCGAACACCTGCAGCAGCGCGTGCTGGATGACGATGCACGCGGGCAGGAACGTGCGCGTGCCGGCCTCGAGTATGCACTGCTGCGCCTGTCGGCCGATCCGCAGCGCGCGCCCTGGCGTGCCGACGGTCGGACCTATCGCTGGCAGTTCGACGACGCCAGCATCGAGATCAAGGTGCTGGACGAGAACGGCAAGATCAACCTGAACCTGGCCGATGCCGCGCTGCTGGCCGCCTTCCTCAAGGCACTGGGTGAAGACGATGCACAGGCCCGGCAGCTGGCCGGGGCCATCATCGACTGGCGTGACGAGGACAGCCTGCTGCAGCCGGGCGGTGGTGCCGAAGCGCAGGACTACGCCGCAGCCGGGTTGCCCTATGGCCCACGCAACAAGCGCTTCGAGACCCTGGGCGAGCTGCAGCGCGTGCTGGGCATGCGCGGCACGCTGTACCGGGCGATGTTGCCGCACCTGACCCTGTACAGCCGCCAGGCGCGCCCGGATCCCCAGTTCGCCAGCGCACCGGTACTGGCCGCACTGGGCCTGGATGCGGATACCGTGCTGGCGCAGCGCGCCCAGCAGGAGCGTGATGCAGATTCCGCTGGTGGTACGACAACGCTTGCCAGCAGCAGCGGCACCTATAGTATCGAGTCCGCTGCCATCGACAGCAGTGGACGCAGGTCGGTGTTGCAGGCAGTGGTACGCAGTGGCTCGGGCGGGGTTCCCGGGCGGACCTACACAGTGCTTCGCTGGGAGCAGGGAATGACAGCAAGATGACGGCGTGGCAGGACAGTCTGCGGCAGGTGCAGGGCCGGATCGGCCCGGGCGCTGGCCGTTTCCTGCGCTGGTGGCGGCAGTCGCTGCTGGCCTGGGTACCGGTGCGCTGGCAATGGGCGTTGGGCTGGGGCCAGGCCCGCCTGTTGCTGCAGCCTGAGAGCGACCAGCTGCAGGTCTGGCGTGAGGCCGGTGAACGCCGCGAAGTGGTGGCGCGCCTGCCGTGGCCGCTGTCGCCGGTGGAACTGGACCGGGTACTCGAGCCGCGCCTGCGCAGCCTGCCCCGGGTGTGGCTGCTGCCCGCGGCGGATGTGCTGCGGCGCACGCTGCGCCTGCCCGCCGCGGCGGCCGACCGCCTGCGTGCCGTGGTCGGTTTCGAAATCGACCGGCAGACCCCGTTCGAAGCGTCCCAGGTCAGCTATGACGTGCGTGAACTCGGCGCGGGCGGCGAAGGGCAGTTGCAGGTCGAACTGGTGGCGTGGCCACTGCGGCAGCTGGAAGCATGGCGCACGCGGGTGGGCCAATGGGCCGATGCGCTGGCCGGCGTCGATGCCATCGATGCGCAGGGCAACGTGTTGCAGGTGAACCTGCTGCCGCCCGCGCAGCGCCAATTGCGGCCAGACCCGATGCGGCGCTGGAACCTGCTGTTGGCAGTGGCGGCCGTCGTGATGCTGGTATTGGCCGCGGCGCAGCTGTTGGACAACCGCCAGGCCGCTGCCGACGAACTGCGTGCGCAGGTCGAGCGCAGCGCGCGCAGTGCACGGGGCGTGGCCAGCGAACGCGCGCAGCTGCAGGCGCTGATCGATGGCGCCGCATTCCTGGAGAAGCAGCGCAGCCAGCGCGCCGGTACGGTGGAGATCTGGAACGAACTGACCCGGCGCCTGCCGGAAGGCACTTACCTGGAAAAGCTGGCGATCGAGAACAACAACCTGCAGCTGATCGGCCTGAGCCGCGAAGCATCGCAGCTGGTGCAGCTGCTGCAGGACGCACCGCAGTGGCGCAAGGTCAACCTGACCGGGGTGCTGCAGGCCGATGGCGCGGCCAGTGGCCGCGACCGCTTCACCATGACCGCCGAACTGCAGCCGTTGCCGGCCGCAGCACCGACCCCGGAGGCGGCCGATGCCGATGCCAAGCGCACGCCGTGATCGCTGGTTGGCGCTGGCACTGCTGCTGGCAGTGCTGGGCCTGGCTTATCTGCTGCTGGTGCACCCCTGGTTCACCCAGCCGCTGCGTGCGATCGATGCCGATGTCGCCGCCCTGCGCGAACGCGAGTCGCGCGTGCAGGCGCAGCTGCAGCAGCAGCCGCAGATCGAACAGCGCCTTCGCGCTACCCGCGAGGCACTGCAGCAGCGGCCAGGCTTCCTGCGCGAAGCCACGGCCGAAGCTGCCGCCGCTGCATTGGGCGCCCGGCTGCAGGATGCAGTCGCGATGGCCAGCCCGGGCAACCGCAGCTGCACCATCAGCAACCGCACGCCGCTGACCGACAACCGGCGCGATGCCGAGTTCGTGCGCGTCGCCATGCAGGTGCGCCTGCGCTGCGGCGTGGCCGAACTGGCCACCGTGCTGCACAGCCTCGAAACCGGCAGCCCCCGCCTGTTCGTCGACAACCTCAACCTGATCGCGCAGCGCTTCCAGCAATCGCCGAACGAATCGGGGCTGGGCCTGGATGTGTCCTTCGAGCTGGCCGGCTATCTGCTGCCAGGCGCCGCCGCCGACGGCACGGTACCGGCACCCGCTGCGGCACCGGCACCGTCCACGTCGCCGGCCGAGGCCACGCCTGCGCCCCAGCCGGCGCCCCCGTCCGAAGGGCCGGAGGTGGCCGATGAAGCTTGAGCAGATCAGCCTGCGTACCGGCTTCCTGCTGGCACTGGCCGGCTGGGCGGCGGCGGTCTGGCTGTCAACCGTGTTCGGGCTGGGCAGCCAGCTGCCGGGCGCCGACGGTGATGCCGACGCCGCGCCATCGCTGCCATCGCTGCCGCCGCTGGCGGCCGAGCGCATGGCCAGCGCCGACAGCTACAGCGCGATCGGTGAGCGCCCGCTATTCGCCGAAGACCGCAGGCCGCGGCCCTATCTGCTGGGGGGCAGCGAACCGGCGGCCAGTGCCGCGTTGCGCCTGACCGGCGTGCTGCTGACCGGCGATTTCGGCATGGCCACCTTCACCACCGAACAGAACCGCTCGCTGCGCCTGCGTCTCAACGGCGAAGCCGTGGATGGCTGGCAGCTGGTGGCGCTGCAGCCGCGCCAGGCCACGGTGATCGGCCCCGGTGGCAACCAGGTCCTGGAACTGGCGGTGTTCAACGGCCAGGGCGGTGAGCCGCCGACGGTGCTGCGCGGTGCCAACGGTGTACCGCCTGCAGGCGCGATCGTCGTGCCGCCTTCGGCGGGTGCTCCGCCGGCGCCGCCACCGGTCGCGGCCACCCCACCGACGCCGCCCGCCGGCAATGCCCCCACGCCTGCGGCGTCAGCTGCAAAAACACCACCGGCCAACAACAACGGTCCCAGCGAAGCGCAGATGCAGGCCATCCGCGAACGCATCCAGGCCCGTCGCCGCCAGCTGCAACAACAGCAGCAACAACCGTCGCCGCCCCCGGGCGATGGCACCAACCGATAGAGTGAATGCATGAACCTGCGTTTTCTTCCCTGGTCCTTTGCCCTCGCGCTGCTGGTCGGCTGCAGTACGGTGTCCGCGCCGCACGTGCAGCGCAACGGCAACCTGTCGCCCAGTGCCGATGCCGGCCAGGCAGCCGACGTCGCCGCCGATGCCGCCCGCGAGAGCCAGGGCGCACCGCAGGCGGTGATCCGCCGCGGCACCGGCACCATGATCAACCGTGAGGCCGCGCGCGCACCGGCACCGGCGCTGCATGGCGCCAGCACCGGCGAGGCCACCTTCAACTTCGAAGGCGAATCGCTGCATGCGGTGGTCAAGGCCATCCTTGGCGACATGCTTGGCCAGAACTACGTGATTGCACCGGGCGTGCAGGGCACGGTGACCCTGGCCACGCCCAAGCCGGTCTCGCCGGCGCAGGCGCTGAACCTGCTGGAGATGGTGCTGGGCTGGAACAACGCGCGCATGGTCTACAGCGGCGGCCGCTACAACATCGTCGCCGCCGACCAGGCGCTGGCCGGTACGGTCGCGCCGAGCACCGCGCCGGCGGCCAGCGCACGCGGCTTCGAGGTCCGCGTGGTCCCGCTGCAGTTCATCTCCGCCACCGAGATGAAGAAGGTGCTGGAGCCGTATGCGCGTCCCAACGCCATCGTCAATGTGGACAGCGGCCGCAACGTGATCACCCTCGGTGGTACGCGCGCAGAACTGGAAAACTACCTGCGCACCGTCGAGATCTTCGACGTCGACTGGTTGTCGGGCATGTCGGTGGGCGTGTTCCCGATCCAGTCGGGCAAGGCTGAGCAGGTCGCGGCCGACCTGGAAAAGGTGTTTGGCGAAGAGAGCAAGACGCCCAGTGCTGGCATGTTCCGTTTCCTGCCGCTGGAGAACGCCAACGCCGTGCTCGTGATCACGCCGCAGGTACGCTACCTGGACCAGATCCAGCAGTGGCTGGATCGCATCGACACCGCAGGTGGCAGCGCCCGCCTGTTCTCCTATGAGCTGCGCTACATCAAGGCACGCGATCTGGCCGAGCGCCTCAGCGAGGCCTTCGCCAGCAGTGGCAACCGCGGCGCCTCCAGCCCGGCCTCGCTGGCGCCAGGCGCCATCCCGTCGCAGCTGGGCGGTGACGGCGATCGTGGCATGGACAACAACAGCAGCACCCTCGGCTCGACGCTGGGCGGGAGCAGTGGCAGTAGCAGCAGCAACGGCAGCCTGAACCTGCCGCAGCGCCAGCCCGGCAACGTCAGTGTCAGCCTGGAAGTGGAGGGCGACCGCGTCGGCGTGTCGGCGGTGGAGGAGACCAACACCCTGCTGGTTCGCTCGACGCCGCAGGCCTGGCGCTCGATCCGCGAGGTGATCGAAAAGCTGGACGTGATGCCGCTGCAGGTGCACATCGAGGCACAGGTGGCCGAAGTCGCGCTGACCGGTGACCTGAAGTATGGCGTGAACTGGTTCTTCGACAACGCCGTGGCTGGTCGCGCGCTGACCGGCGCACTGGCAGGCCTGACCCTGCCGCCGGCAGCGGGCGGTTCGTGGAATACCTTCGCCGGCGGTGTCACTGGCAACGACGGCGTGGGCTGGGCGTTCACCGGCCACAACGCGGCCGCCGTGGTCAGCGCGCTGGACAAGGTCACCGACCTGCGCCTGCTGCAGACACCGTCGGTGTTCGTGCGCAACAACGCCGAGGCCACGCTCAACGTTGGCGACAAGGTGCCGATCAACACCACCACGGTGAACACCGGCGTGGGCACCAGCACCTACAGCTCGGTGCAGTACATCGACACGGGCGTGATCCTCAAGGTACGCCCGCGCGTGACCCGCGATGGCACTGTGTTCCTGGATATCGTGCAGGAGGTCAGCAGCGCTTCCGACGTGCCGGACGCCTGCAATCCGAACGAGCGCAACTGCAACCCGCGCATCTCGACCAAGAAGCTGTCCACCGAAGCGGCGGTACAGAGCGGCGACACCATCATGCTGGCGGGCCTGATCACCGACTCGGCCACCGATGGCAGCAGCGGCATTCCGGGCCTGAGCAGGATCCCGGTGGTCGGTGCGTTGTTCGGGCAGAAGACCCGCACCAGCCGTCGTTCGGAGGTGATCGTGCTGCTGACCCCGACCATCGTCCGCAACAACCAGGAATCGCGCAACCTGACCGATGAGTACAGCAAGCGCTTCCGCGCGATGGAGCCGCTGAACCAGCCGCGCGCGAAGAAGTAAGGGGTTTACGGTCGGGCGGCGCCCGGCACCCGCAGAGGCCAGAGCAACGGCAACAGCCAAAGCAACAGCGGGTTTACTGAGGGATGGCGGGGCACTGTGGGTTTGCGGGGACGCCGTAAACCCATCCATGGGGGCTTGGTCGCCGCATCCATGCGGCTCACACCCCGCAAACCCACAGTGCCCG
>NZ_JBHHMJ010000673.1:0-7126 GCF_042136455.1 Stenotrophomonas sp. 3diitr2024 | reverse complement strand
CCACTGGACTGGATGGCGCCGGGGTAAACCCGAAGGCCGCAGCGGGCGCGTCCCGCTGCGGCGGTTGGCTCAGGCTACGATGAGCGCGACGTTGATGTTGTTGCGGGTGGCATGCGAGTACGGGCATACCACGTGGGCCTTGCTGACCAGATCGCGTGCCTGCTCGCTGTCGACGCCCGGCAGCGAGATGGTCAGCGCGACGTCGATGGCGAAGCCGGTGCTGACCGGGCCGATGCCAACGCGACCGGTAACCGAAGCATTGTCGGGGATGCTCACGCCCTCGTGGCCAGCGACATGGCGCAGCGCGCCGAGGAAACACGCCGAGTAACCTGCGGCGAACAACTGCTCCGGGTTGGTGCCCGTCCCGCCAGTCCCACCCAGTTCTGCCGGCGTGGACAGCGCGATATCGAGCATCCTGTCCGATGAGGTGGCGTGGCCCTCGCGACCACCGACGGCGGTGGCCTGGGCGGTGTACAGGATCTGTTCAATGCTCATGGAGTGCTCCTTTGCGTGGTTGCGCGACCGCAGACGCGGCCGGAAACCGCATCGTGGAAGCAGGATCGAGCACGTTCCATCGGACAGGGACGATAGCCGCCACCCTGCAGCGACGAATCAGGCGCGCAGCAGCACGAACGCAGCAAGCACCGCCAGGTGCCCGACGTAGTAGAGATAGAACGCCCACCGCCAGCGCGGCAGTGGCCATGTCACCCGCGCGGCCAGCAGCACCACCGGTACGGCCAGCAATGCCCAGCCGTTGTGGTTCGCCCAGCACACCGCTGCGAGCCCGACCAGCAGCAGCCACCACGCGCGATGCCGGAACGCGATCCATCCCAGCAGCACGCAGCCGACACCCGCCCACTGGTAATCCACAAACATCGGCAGCACGCCGGCAGCCAGCAACAGCAGAACGGGCCGATGGTTCGCCAGCGCATGAATGGCCACCGCAGCCAGGGCAAAGGTCAGCAGGATGTTGAGCGGCAGCCAGGAACCAAACGCGAATGCGTGCAATGGCTGCGCGATCAGCCCCCACAACGCGAGCCGGCGTATCGATTTGCGCAGGTCGGCCCCGGGCTGGGCCAGGTTGCAGGCCATCACCAGCGCGAACAGCGGGAAGGCAATGCGCCCCAGTTCGCTGACCACCGGTACGTAGCCGCCAAAGACCACCTTGGCCACGTGATCACCGGTCATGGCCAGCAGTGCGATCCACTTCAGCAGCTCGCGCGCGCCGCTGCAGAGGGTGAAGTTGAAGGTTGACGTCCCGGTCGTGGTCGCTTGCATCGCGGAAGCTTATGCGCATCGGCCAACCCATTTCCAGCGCCGCGCAGGAGCCCGTCGCTGCAGCCCGCAGGTGGCGGCGCTATGCTGGCCGCCCCAGCTTGTGAGACACCTGCCATGCGTACCCTGTACCCCGCCATCGAACCCTACCGCGAGTTCACCCTGCCGGTGAGCGATCTGCACACGCTGCATGTCGAAGAGTGCGGCACACCGGACGGCATTCCGGTGGTGTACCTGCACGGCGGCCCAGGCGCGGGCATTTCACCCACCCATCGCCGTTTCTTCGATCCGGCACGCTACCGCATTGTGTTGATCGACCAGCGTGGCAGCGGCCGCTCCACACCGTTCGGCGAGCTGCGCGACAACACCACGCAGGACCTGGTGGCCGACATCGAGAAGGTGCGTGAGCACCTGGGCATCGAGCGTTGGCTGGTCTATGGCGGCTCCTGGGGGTCGACCCTGTCACTGGCCTACGCACAGGCACATCCCGAGCGCGCCACCGGCCTGATCGTGCGCGGCGTGTTCCTCGGCCGCGAAATGGAAAACCGCTGGTTCGCCGAAGCCAACGGCGGTGCGCGCTGGATCTTCCCGGAGCGCTGGGACCGCTATGAGGCCTACATTCCGGAAGCCGAGCGCGGCGACATGATCGCAGCCTACTGGAGCCGCATGGACAGCCCGGATGTGGCGATCCGGATCGAAGCCGCGCAGGCCTGGCTGGGCTGGGAGGACAACGCGGCCACCCTGCAGCACGACGTGGATGCGCAATCCACCGACGACCCGCTGGACACATTGGCAAAGGCCCGCATTGAAGCGCATTACTTCCGCAACAGCATCTTCCTGGAGCCGGACCAGCTGCTGCGCGATATCGATCGCATCCGCCACCTGCCCTGCGTGATCGTGCAGGGGCGCTACGACATCATCTGCCCGCCGCGCAGTGCGTGGGATCTGGCCAAGGCCTGGCCGGAAGCCCGGCTGGAGATGGTGACCTCCGGCCACAGCGCGAACGAGCCGGCCACGGTGGATGCGCTGGTGCGGGCCACGGACGCCTTTGCCGACCGCTTCTGAAGCAGACGGGAGTGCCGGTCGATGGCCGGCATCCCACCGTTCGAGGGTAGCTTCGACTCCGCGCAATCGCTGCTGCGCGGCCAGGTGAATGGCGACCCACCGGCAACGGTCCACGGCCCCATTCTTCGCAGCCCGCTTACAGCTCCGCGCAGAAGATCCGGCGGTGACCACCGCACCGGTGGTTCGCCCTTTCCCCAGGAGCACGCCATGACCGGTTATCGCTGCCTTCCCATCGCTCTCTCGCTATCTGCGGGCCTGCTGCTGGGCGCCTGTTCCAATCCCCAGGAGGCCAGCAAGGCCACCGCCGCCGAGGACGTGACAGAAGTAAGGCTCATCCCTGCCTACGAATCGCTGGACAAGGACAAGGACGGCATCGTCACCCTGGCGGAAGTCGATGCGGTAGCACCGGACTGGGCCGAACGGCTGCATGCCTGCGATACCGACCGTGACAAGACGTTGACCCGTGGCGAGTACGACGTGTGCAAGCAGACCAGCGCTTCGCATTGATCCATCACTGAACCCTCGATTGGCGCTGTGCATGCCCGGCTATACCAAGGTATAGCCGGGCTAACCCACGAGTCTCTAGGCCTGTCCCATTCAGGGGCGGACAATAGCACCAATGGCCAGGGCAACCCTGGCTGCCAACTTTCCCTCATGGAGACGCAGATGGACCCCGACCCTGCCGGGTGCGCCGCACCCCGGATCACCGCCTGTTGCCTGTTCCTGGCGCCTGCCCGCCGGTCCCTGCCTGCCTGAGTGACGGGGGACCGCCAGGCGCCGCCTGCCTGGAGATCGCCCCCATGTCCTACAAGATCCTCTACATCACCCTGCGCCGCCTGATCGGCGAGCGCGATGTTGCCGCCCTGCGCAGCCAGCTGCTGCAATACGGCCCGGTCATGTTTGCCCGTTCGCTGTCGCTCGGTTCGCCGCGCGTGGTGGCCGACGCCTTGTCGCTGCTGCCGATCAGCGAGCGCATCACTGTGCTGCGTCATCTGCCCTATCCCCTGCGCGATGCGATGAAGCCGCTGTGCATCGGTGGCAGCCAGCGGCTGCACATGCAGCCATGGTCACCGGCGGTGCTGGCGATGCGCCACGCCTGATCTGTGTCACCCATTCCGTTCGTGTTCCGGCTGCGGCCGGCTCTGACATTCGAGGAGCGTCCCATGAGCCTGCTCAACGCCTGGTTCAACGCCTTCCTGCGCAGCCGCCGCGCAGGCAACCTGTTTCGCCGCCGTGCGATGCCCGAAGCCGGGTTCGGCCCGGGCAGCACCGAAGCGGCGCCATTCGCGCTCACCACCGGCCTGGTTACCCTCGCCCAGCAGAATGAAACCCAGCTCCTGGCCACGCTGGGCTCGCATGCCGATGGTCTCAGCCCGCACGAGGCCGGGGAGCGCCTGGCCACGCTCGGGCCCAACGAGGTGGATCACGAGAAGCCGCTGCCGTGGTGGCGGCACCTGTGGCAGTGCTACCGCAATCCGTTCAACCTGCTGCTGACCGTGCTGGCGGCGGTATCCTGGCTGACCGAGGACATCAAGGCGACGATCGTCATCGGTGCGATGGTGCTGCTGTCCACGCTGATCCGCTTCGTGCAGGAGGGTCGTTCGAACCGAGCGGCCGAGCGGCTGAAGGCACTGGTCGGCAACACTGCGCGCGTGCTGCGCCGCAATCCCGGCACCGAGGCTGCGGATGTGGCAGACCAGTACTTCGGCGCGCGCCTGCACAGCCGTCGCCCTGCACGCCTGCTGGACCTGCCGATCCGTGAACTGGTGCCCGGCGACCACATCGTGCTGTCGGCAGGCGACATGATTCCGGCCGATTGCCGCGTGCTGAACGCCAAGGACCTGTTCGTGGCGCAGGCGGCGATGACCGGCGAGTCGCTGCCGGTGGAGAAATTCGCGCACCCGGGCGATGGCCTGGCCGGCCTGCTGGAACAGCACAACCTGCTGTTCATGGGTACCAACGTGGTGTCCGGTACGGCCACCGCCATTGTGCTGGCCACCGGTAACCGCACCTACTTCGGCACCCTGGCCCAGCGCAGCACCGCCACCGACCGTGCGCCCACCGCATTCCAGGCCGGCGTCAACAGTGTCAGCTGGCTGCTGATCCGCTTCGCGCTGGTGATGGTGCCGTTCGTGCTGCTGATCAACGGCTGGACAAAGGGCGACTGGACCGAGGCGTTCCTGTTCGCGCTGTCGGTGGCGGTGGGCCTGACGCCGGAAATGCTGCCGATGATCGTCACTTCCACCCTGGCCAAGGGCGCGGTGCTGCTGTCGCGGCGCAAGGTGATCGTCAAGCGCCTGGACGCCATCCAGAACTTCGGCGCGATGGAAGTGCTGTGCACCGACAAGACCGGCACGCTCACCCAGGACAGGATCGCGCTGGAGCGCCACACCGATGTGTTCGGCCACGATTCGGAAGACGTACTGAAGTTCGCTTACCTCAACAGCCACTTCCAGACCGGGCTGATCAACCTGCTGGACCGTGCGGTACTGGAGCACGTGGAGCTGCAGAGTTCGCTGCGGCTGTCGCAGGACTACCACAAGGTGGATGAGATCCCGTTCGACTTCGAGCGCCGCCGCATGTCGGTGGTGGTCTCCGAGCGCGAGGACCACCACGAGCTGATCTGCAAGGGGGCGGTAGAAGAGATGCTGGCAGTCTGCAGCACCGTGCGTGAGAACGGCCAGGACATGCCGCTGGACGAGCGTCGCCTGGCGCGGGTGAGGCAGACCACCGAGGAACTGAACGAACAGGGCCTGCGCGTGGTTGCGGTAGCGATGAAGGAGACCGCGGCCAGCCAGACCACCTATTCGCAGGCCGACGAATGTAGCCTGACCCTGATCGGCTACGTGGCGTTCCTCGACCCGCCGAAGGAATCGGCCGCGCAGGCGCTGCAGGCGCTTGCCGCGCATGGCGTGGAGGTCAAGGTCTTCACCGGCGACAACGAACTGGTGACCGCGCGTGTCTGCGCGCAGGTGGGGCTGGACGCCGACACCATCCTGACCGGGCCGCAGATCGAGCGCATGGACGACGGCGCGCTGTCGCGGGCGCTGCACCACCATCGCGTGTTCGCCCGGCTGACGCCGCTGCACAAGGAGCGCCTGGTGCGCGAGCTGCGTGCTCAGGGCAAGGTGGTCGGCTTCCTCGGCGACGGCATCAATGATGCACCGGCGCTGCGCGCAGCCGATATCGGCATCAGCGTGGACAGCGCGGTGGACATCGCCAAGGAGGCTGCCGACATCATCCTGCTGGAAAAGAACCTGATGGTGCTGGAGGAAGGCGTCATCCAGGGCCGGCGCACGTTCAACAACATGCTGAAGTACATCCGCATGACCGCCAGCTCCAACTTCGGCAATGTGTTCTCGGTGCTGGTGGCCTCGGCCTTCCTGCCGTTCCTGCCGATGCTGCCGCTGCAGCTGCTGGTGCAGAACCTGCTGTACGACATCTCGCAGATCGCCATTCCGTTCGACAACGTGGACGAGGAGCTGGTGCGCAAGCCGCTGAAGTGGAACCCGGCGGACATCGGCCGCTTCATGGTGTTCTTCGGGCCGATCAGCTCGATCTTCGACCTGAGCTGCTTCGCGCTGATGTGGTACGTGTTCGATGCACGCACGCCGGCCGACCAGGGCCTGTTCCAGTCCGGCTGGTTCGTGGTCGGCCTGCTGACCCAGACCCTGATCGTGCACATGATCCGCACGCCGAAGGTGCCGTTCCTGCAGAGCATCGCCGCGCCGCCACTGCTGCTGATGACCGGCCTGATCATGGCCATTGGCGTGGCCCTGCCGATGAGCCCGCTGGCCGGCTACTTCAAGCTGCAGGCGCTGCCGGCCGGCTACTGGCCGTTCCTGGTGGCGATCCTGTTCGGCTACGCGGTGCTGACCACTGCGCTGAAGCGGTTCTACATCCGTCGTTACGGCTGGCAGTAAGCGCCCGCCGCTTTGTCCAGGGAGAAACACAATGGACATCAATCCGAACCTGCCGGCGTTCGACGCCGGCGCCACGCTCAGCTCGCTGATCAGCCTGTCAGTGGCGTTCGTGCTGGGCACGGTCATCGGCCTGGAACGCCAGCTGCGGCAACGCACCGCGGGCCTGCGTACCAACACGCTGGTGGCGGTGGGAGCGGCGGTGTTCGTCGATCTGGCAGTGCGCTTCCATGACCTGTACGGCGGTCCACCGTCACCGCTGCATGTGGTGGCCTATGTGATCTCCGGCGTCGGCTTCCTTGGTGCCGGCGCGATCATGAAGGACGGCGCGCAGGTGTCCGGCCTGAACACCGCCGCCACCCTGTGGGGATCGGCGGCGGTGGGAGCATGTGCCGGTATCAAGCTGCTGCCCGAAGCAGTGCTCGCCGCGGTGTTCGTGCTGGCCGCCAACACCCTGCTGCGGCCGGTGGTGAACCGCATCCAGCGGCAGCCGCTGCCGGAAGCGTTCAGCGAGGCAACCTATGCGATCAACGTGGTCTGCCAGCGCGAGCAGCAGGCCGAGGTACTGGACCAGCTGTTGCTGCTGCTTGAGCAGGCGCAGTACCCGGTGCGCGCGGTGGACCAGCGCCCGTTCGGCGAGCGCGACGTGGAAATCGAAGCGGTGCTGTATGCCACCACGGTGGATGCCGGCGAACTGGATGCGGTACTGGCGACGCTGGCGACCACGCCCGGCGTGCTGCAGGGGTTCTGGAACGCCAGCCTGGAGGAGTAGTGCCGGCCGCTGGCCGGCAACCGGATGATCCGCGGACGCCCCATGCATCGCCTCGGCATGCCCACCGCTGGGGGTAGTGCCGGCCGCTGGCCGG
>NZ_JBHHMJ010000664.1:0-7759 GCF_042136455.1 Stenotrophomonas sp. 3diitr2024 | reverse complement strand
CTGGAGCCCTGGTTGGCCAGGATCAGGTACTGGTCGCGCCAGTTCCATGCCAGGCGCACCGACCACCCGTACTTCTCGTACATCAGCATAGCGTTGGCAGTGTCGCTCAGGCCGGTGAGGATGGCGGCGGTCATCATCGGCGACACGTCGCCGCGCATGATCTGCCGCATCAGGTCGACCATCTCGTCGAAGAAGATCTCGCGGTGCTCGATGGTGCGTGCATCCAGCTCGGTGTGCGCCATCAGCGCCCGCGCAGCCGAAAGGGCGTACGAACCACCGGAGCCGATGGCGATGATGCCGTCCTCCGGCTCGATCACATCACCGGTGCCGCTGATGATCAGCGAGGTTTCCTTGTCAGCCACTGCCAGCAGGGCTTCGAGCTTGCCCAGGCGGCGCTCGGTGCGCCAATCCTTGGCCAGCTCGACCGCGGCGCGCTGCAGCTGGCCGTGCTTTTCCAGCTTGGCCTCGAACAGCTCGAACAAGGTGAAGGCATCGGCAGCGGCACCGGCGAAGCCGGCCAGCACCTGGCCGTCGCGGCCAAGGCGGCGCACCTTGCGCGCGTTGCCCTTCATCACGGTGTGGCCCAGCGTGACCTGGCCGTCGCCGGCAATGGCCACGTGCTCGCCGCGACGGACGCAGACGATGGTGGTGGCGTGGAAAACGTTGGGGTTCTGACTGGGGTCCATGATGCCTCCGGGGTGACAGAACCAGAGGTGGGGACTGCGCTGCGCCCTTCAAGCCACCCGCGACCGGCTGACGCAGGGCCAACGTTCAGCTTTCTCCGCTGCCCTCGGTGCTGCGTCGACGCTTCGCGCGCGGATGCGCGGCGTCATAGACCTTGGCCAGGTGCTGGAAATCGAGGTGGGTATAGATCTGCGTGGTGGCGATGTCGGCATGGCCCAGCAGCTCCTGCACACCACGCAGGTCGCCGGACGATTCCAGGATGTGGCTGGCGAAACTGTGCCGCAGCATGTGCGGGTGCACCTGCTTGAACAGGCCCTGGCGCTGCGCCAGCTGGCGGATGCGGATCTGCACCGCACGCTGGCTGATTGGCCCGTTGCGACCGGGGAACACCGGCGATGCCGGACCACCGCCACTTTCCGCGCGCCACGCCTGCAGCGCTTCGCGTGCCGGCCGGCCGAACGGCACGCGGCGCTGGCGGTTGCCCTTGCCCAGCACGTTGACCAGCCCGCTGTCGAAATCCAGGTCGCGCCAGGTCAGCGCACAGACTTCGCTCAGACGCAGGCCGGAGGAATAGAACAGTTCCAGCAGCGCGCGGTCACGGCGGCCGAGCTCACCTTCCGGCTCCAGCTCGACCAGCTGCACCGCCTCATCGGCGTCGAGGACCTGTGGCAACCGGCGTGGCGCGCGCGGTGCCTTCAGCGTCGCTGCCGGACTGACCTCGATGTGCGCGTGCTTGAGCAGCCAGGCATAGAAGCTGCGGCAGGCCGACAGGCGGCGTTGCAGGCTCTTGGCCGACAGGCCGCGGCGATGCTCGTCGGCGACGAACTGGCGCAACGCATCGGCATCGAGCGCCTCCACCGCTACGCCACGCGGTTCGGCCCAGACCGCTAGCGCGTCCAGGTCGCGGCGGTAGGCGTCAAGCGTATGCGCCGACATCCGCCGCTCCACCTGCAGATGCTGCAGGAAGGCCTGTACCGCGCTCATCGTCGTCCGGTCCTGCTTAGTCGTGGAAGCGCTTCAGGCCAGTGGCCAGGGCGTCGCCCATCATGCGCAGGAACAGCGTACCCATGCCCGGGTAGAAGCGGTTCGGGTCGTGGCTGCCGACTGCGATCAGGCCGACGCCCGGCAACGGCAGCAGCGCGGTGGTCTGCACTTCCTCGCTGCGCACGCCGTACAGGACGGCATTCTTTTCCGGCTGCAGGCGGCCGCAGATCGGCTCGCCGTCGTTCAGGCAATCGCGGAACGGGCCCAGTTGCGGATCATCGGCAGCAATCACCTGCAGCCAGTCGGCCTGTTCCAGCCCGGCCACCGGCGCATGCACCACCAGCCGCACCAGGTCGCCGGCGAAGTCTTCCTGCAGCGATGCGGCCATCGCGCGCAGGGTATCGGCCGCGTTGTCCTGCTTCATCAGTGCCAGGGTCAGCTGGTGCGTGCGCACCGCAAGGCGTTCATTGACCTGGGCGGTGGCGCCCAGATCGGCCAACCGTCGTGCCAGCTCGCGGTTCTTCTCGCGCAGCACTTCCAGCTGGTAGCTGGCCAGCGATGCGGTCGGGCCGTCATCGCGCGGCACCACCAGGGTCAGGGCCAGGTCCGGGAACTGCTTGAGGAAGCCGGGATGTCGCCGCAACCAGGCAGCGACTTCATGGGCCCCGAGCTTGTCGACGGTTTCGGTCATGCCATCCACTCCCCTTCGAAGACGAATGCGGTCGGGCCCGCCATCACCACCGGCTGGCCATCGCCCGGCCACTGGATGCGCAGGTCACCTCCGGGCAGGCTGATGCGCGCATCGCGCTGCAGGCGGCCGCGCTGCATCAGGGTCACGGCGGCGGCGCAGGCGCCACTGCCGCAGGCCAGGGTCTCGCCGACACCGCGCTCGAACACGCGCAGGCGGGCGTGGGCCGGGCTCATCACCTGGGCGAAGCCCACGTTCACCGAGCGCGGGAACGACGCGTGCTGCTGCAGCAGCGAACCCACGCGTTCAACCGGAGCGGCATCGATCAGGCCGACTTCGATCACCGCATGCGGGTTGCCCATCGACACTGCGGCGAAGCGTACGCTCTCGCCCTGCAGCGGCAGCAGGTATTCCTCGCGCGGGTGGGCGAAGCCCATCAGCGGCACGTTGGCCGGCTCGAAAGCAGGCACGCCCATCGTCACCGCAAACTGCCCTTCGCCCAGCGCCTTCACCTCATGGCTGGCCAGCGGGCTGTCGATGACGAACGCATCGCCCTGCGCGCTGCCCTCGCGCACCAGCCAGGCCGCGATGCAGCGCGCGCCATTGCCGCACTGCTCGGAATTGGAACCGTCGGCGTTCCAGATGCGGTACGAGGCCACCGAGCCTTCCGCACGTGGCGCCTCGATGGTCAGGATCTGATCGCAGCCGACGCCGGTGTGGCGGTCGGCCAGGCGCGCGGCCAGTTCAGGCGTGGGCGGCGCAATACCGTCACGCAGGTCGATCACTACGAAATCATTGCCCGCGCCATGCATCTTGCTGAAGCGCAAGGCCTTGGAACCGGCCTTACTCATTCCCGCTGCCCGCCTTCTTCGCTGGCGCGGGTGCCGGCTGAGTGGTCGTTGCAGCCGGGTCGACGGTCGTGGTGGGGGCAACGGCGCCCTGGGCCTCCGCCGGGGTCGCCTCGGTGGCGGGCTCGGCAGCGGGTTCGACGGTTTCCTCCACCGGCACCGGCTTCTGCGGCAGTACCAGCGGGCCCTTGTTGCCGCAGGCGGCGAGGAGCAGCAGCGAGGCCGCTGCCAGCGGAATCAGGATGGCGTTTCGATGGGGGATCTTCATGCCCCGAGTATAGCCATTGGCGGCTGAGCGGTTGGTGCAGGGAATCGGGTTGCCGGCCAGCGGCCGGCACTACCGCCGGCACTCAATCTGCGGGCGGTGGCGGCAACGGCCGCGTCCACAGCCAGATTGCGACCACGGTCATGCTGCCGATCGAGAACCACTTCACCCAGGCGATCGGCACGCACCACAGCATGATGGCGGCGCACACCGCCATGGTGATCGTGGCCATCCACTTGCCATAGCGGCTGACCGCCCCGTGTGCCTGCCAGTTGGCGATGGCCGGGCCGAAGCGCGGGTGCTGCAGCAGCCAGGTGTGCAGGCGTTCGGACCCACGTGATGCAGCCCACGCCGAGATCAGGATGAATACGGTGGTCGGAAGGCCCGGCACGAAGATGCCGACGATGCCGGTGCCCAGGCTGACATAGGCCAGCAGCCACCACGCCCAGCGGAAACGCACCACGCGCGGTGGCGTGGCGGTATCGCGGGATGCGGAGGGCTCGGGCAGGCTCATGGCCGCAAGGATAACGGTTCGGGGTGCCCGGCAACGCCCGGCACCCCTTCGCCGTTACGGCTGGGCGATGCCCAGCTGCTGCAGCACGAACGCGTACGACTCGGACAGCTCGCGGTAGCGCTGGAAGCGCCCCGACTTGCCGCCGTGGCCGGCTTCCATGTTGGTGCGGAACAGGATCGGGTAGGGGCCGGTGTTGTGATCACGCAGCTTGGCCACCCACTTGGCCGGCTCCCAGTACTGCACCTGCGAATCCCACAGGCCGGTACCCACGAACAGCGCCGGGTACGCCTGCTGCTTCACATTGTCGTAGGGCGAGTAGGACAGCATGTAGTCGTAATACGGCTTCTGCTCCGGGTTGCCCCACTCATCGTATTCGTTGGTGGTCAGCGGAATGGTCGGGTCGAGCATGGTGGTGACCACGTCGACGAACGGGACCTGCGCCACCATCACCCGGTAATCCTGCGGGGCCTGGTTGGCCACCGCGCCCATCAGCAGGCCACCGGCGCTGCCGCCGGACGCAGCGACGCGATCCTTCGCCGCCCAGCCCTGTGCGACCAGGCCGCGGGTGACGTCGATGAAGTCGTTGAAGGTGTTCTGCTTGTGCAGCAGCTTGCCGTTCTCGTACCAGTCGCGGCCCATTTCCTGGCCACCGCGGATATGGGCAATGGCATACACCACGCCGCGGTCGAGCAGGCTCACCGCGGTCTGGTTGAAGTACGGGTCCATCGACATCCCGTAGCTGCCATAGGCGTACTGGAACAGTGCGCCCTTTCCATCCTTCTGGTAGCCCTTGCGGTAGACCAGCGACACCGGCACCTTCACCCCATCGCGCGCGGTGATCCAGACGCGGTCGGTTTCGTACTTCGACGCGTCATAGCCGATCACCGGCTGTACCTTCAGCTGGCGACGCTCGCCGGTGGCGGTGTTCAGTTCGAACACGGTGGTCGGGGTGGTCATCGAGGTGTAGACGTAGCGCAGCCACGGCGTATCGGCTTCGGTGTTGTCGCCCAGGCCCATCGAGTACGCCGGCTCATCAGCCTTCACGTAGTCGCTGCGGCCGTCCTTGTACAGCAGGCGGATGCGCTCCAGGCCCTCGGAACGTTCGGCGATGGCGGTGTAGCTGTCGAACAGTTCGAAGCCTTCGATGAACACCGCATCGTCATGCGCAATCCAGTCCTTCCACTGCGCACGCGAGGTGGCATCGGTCGGTGCGGTGACCAGCTTGAAGTTCTTCGCACCGTCGTTGGTGCGGATCACCCAGCGGCCGTCGTAGTGGTCGGCGTCGTACTCGACGTCACGCTGGCGCGGGGCCAGCACGGTGAAGGTGGTCGGATCGCTGGCCGGTGCGTAGCGCTCTTCCGAGGACACGGTGCTGTGCACGCCGATGGTGATGAAGCGATCGTCGCGGGTGCGGCCGATGCCCATGTAGAAGCTGTCGTCCTTCTCTTCGTAGACGACGGTGTCGGCGCTGGCTGGAGTGCCCAGCACGTGCCTCTTCACGCGCACGGTGAGCAGCGTTTCCGGATCGTTCTCGACATACAGCACGGTGCGGTTGTCGTCGGCCCAGACCAGGTCGCCGGAGCTGCCGGTGATCACATCGGGCAGCACCTTGCCGGTGGTCAGATCCTTGAAGCGGATCGTGTACTGGCGGCGGCCGACATCATCATCGGCCCAGGCCAGCAACTGGTTGTCCTGGCTGACCTCCATCGAGCCGACGCTGAAGTAGCCCTTGCCGGCAGCCATCGTATTGACGTCCAGCAGGATTTCCTCGGCGGCCTCCATGCTGCCCTTGCGGCGTGCGTGGATGGGGTAGTCCTGGCCGGTCTCGAAACGGCTGTAGTACCAGTAGCCACGCTCGCGCGCCGGCACGCTGGAATCGTCCTGCTTGATGCGGCCGACGATCTCCTTGTACAGGGTGTCTTCCAGTGGCTTCAGCGGTGCCAGCAGCTGGTCGGCGTAGGCATTCTCGGCCTGCAGGTAGGCCAGCATGTCCTTGTTCTCGCGCTTGTCGTCGCGCAGCCAGTAATAGTCATCGTTGCGGGTCGCGCCGAACGGCGCCTTGACCACGTGCGGATGCCTGGCGGCGTCCGGCGGAACGGGCGGAGTGGCGGCGGTAGCAGTCGTGGTCATCAGGCTGGCGAGCAACAGGCAGAGGGTGGACTTCATGAAGTAGGGTTCCTGGCGCATCAATGCAATGGTCTTCGGCGGGGTCAGATCCCTTTTCCCGAAAAGCGATCTGACCCCAATCCCCGCAATGCGGCAACCCTGCGGATCGTCATGGGGCGTGCCGGCCGGCGTACCATGGGCACATGAGTACCCTGCCCCACACGCCGGGCTACAGCCGGCGCAGCCATGAAATCGCCCCGTTCCATGTGATGTCCCTGCTGGCCCGCGCGCAGGCACTGGAACAGGCCGG
The DNA here is from genome assembly GCF_042136455.1 of Stenotrophomonas sp. 3diitr2024. NCBI lineage: Bacteria > Pseudomonadati > Pseudomonadota > Gammaproteobacteria > Lysobacterales > Lysobacteraceae > Stenotrophomonas > Stenotrophomonas sp. 3diitr2024. Next base: position 1,360 of record NZ_JBHHMJ010000664.1, on the reverse strand, counting down.
CCACGATGTGATCCACCTGGAAATCGGCGAACCGGACTTCACTACGGCCGAACCGGTCGTGCGGGCCGGCCAGGCCGCACTGGCCGCCGGCCATACCCGCTACACCGCCGCACGTGGCCTGCCGGCCCTGCGCCAGGCGATCAGCGGTTTCTATCGCAGCCACTACGGTCTGGACATCGATCCTGAACGCATCCTGGTCACCCCGGGTGGGTCCGGTGCGCTGCTGCTGGCCAGCAGCCTGCTGGTCGATCCCGGCCGCCACTGGCTGCTGGCCGACCCCGGCTACCCCTGCAACCGCCACTTCCTGCGCCTGGTGGAAGGCGGTGCGCAACTGGTACCGGTCGGGCCGGAGACCACCTATCAGCTGACCCCGTCGCTGGTGGAACAGCACTGGAATGCCGACAGCGTCGGCGCGCTGGTCGCCTCGCCGGCCAACCCGACCGGCACCGTGCTTTCCGCCGCCGAGCTGGCGGCATTGTCGAAGACCCTGCACGCGCGCGGTGGTCACCTGGTGGTGGACGAGATCTACCACGGCCTGACCTATGGCCTGGATGCGCCCAGCGTGCTGCAGGTGGATGACAGCGCGTTCGTGCTGAACAGCTTCTCCAAGTATTTCGGCATGACCGGCTGGCGGCTGGGCTGGCTGGTGGCGCCGCCGTCCGCAGTACCGGATCTGGAGAAGCTGGCGCAGAACCTGTACATCAGCGCCTCGAGCATCGCCCAGCATGCCGCCCTCGCCTGTTTCAGCGAGGAATCGATGGCGATCTTCGAACAGCGCCGCGACGCGTTCCGCCAGCGTCGCGACTTCCTGCTGCCCGCACTGCGTGAGCTGGGCTTCCGTATCGAAGTCGAGCCACAGGGCGCGTTCTACCTGTACGCCGACGTCAGCGCGTTCACCGACGACGCGCAGGCATTCTGCGCGCATTTCCTGGAAACCGAGCACGTGGCGTTCACCCCGGGCCTGGATTTCGGCTTCCATCGTGCCAACCAGCACGTGCGCCTGGCCTATACCCAGGAGGTACCGCGGTTGCAGGAGGCGGTGGCGCGGATTGCGCGCGGATTGAAGCGTTGGCAGGGACCACGTTGACGGTAGTGCCGGCCGTTGGCCGGCAGGCCCTTGCCGTGGCGGTAGATCAGCGCCGACAGGGTCGGCACCTTGGCGATCAGGCGCACGGCGGCCTTGCGGCGCTGCTCGGCGTCGGACAGGTCCAGCGAGTCGTGGTAGATGGCCGCTTCCCAGGACAGGATGGTCTCGGAATCGGCGGTGGTGAAGTCGGCATTGAACACGGCCGAGCGGCCCTGGATGGTCGGGCCGCGGAAGCCGCGGGCGACCTTGGCATAGACGCTCACGTCCGGCGTG
>NZ_JBHHMJ010000646.1:0-4801 GCF_042136455.1 Stenotrophomonas sp. 3diitr2024 | reverse complement strand
GCCGGCCAGCGGCCGGCGCCCCCGTCACAGGTCAACCGCGATTGACCTGCGCATAGACAGTCGAACTCATGCCGAACAGCTTGATGAAGCCTTCAGCCTCCTCCACGCCCCAGTCGGCCGACTGTGCGTAGGTGGCGCCCTTGGTGTTGAGCAGGTGCGGCGACTTCACCGCCACCGCGTCGACGCGGCCACCGCGGGTTTCCAGCACCACTTCGCCGTTGACCTTGGCCTGCGAGGACTTCAGGAAGGCCTCGATGTCGGTCTTCAGCGGGTCGTGGTAGAAGCCTTCGTACACCAACTCCACCCACTTGCGTGCGACGTCCGGCTTGAAGCGGTTCTGCTGCTTGGTCAGCACGGCATCTTCCAGCGCGCGGTGCGCGGCCAGCAGCGAAACCAGGCCCGGGGCCTCGAACACGATGCGACCCTTCAGGCCGATCACGGTGTCGCCGGTGTAGACGCCGCGGCCAACGCCGTACGGGGCGAACAGCTTGTTGAGCTGGGCCAGGATCTGGTCGCCCGGCAGCGCCTTGCCGTCCAGTTCCACGGCTTCGCCTTCAACGAACTTCAGGGTCACGGTCAGCGCCTGTTCCGGCCATTCGCTGCGCGGCGAGCACCAGCCACGCGCGCCTTCACCCGGGGCTTCCCAACGGTCGATCTCACCGCCGGACATGGTCACGCCCAGCAGGTTCTCGTTGATGGTGTAGGCCTGCTGCTTGGCGCGCACGCCGAAGCCGCGCTCTTCCAGGTACTTCTGCTCGTAGGCGCGGGTCTGGGTGTGTTCCTTCTGGATCTCGCGGATCGGCGCGATGATCTGGTAGTCGCCCAGTGCCTTCACAGCCAGGTCGAAGCGGACCTGGTCGTTGCCCATGCCGGTGCAGCCGTGGGCGATGATGTGGGTACCCAGCTCGGCAGCACGCTTCAGCGCGGCATCGACGATCAGGTAGCGGTCCGAAACCAGCAGCGGGTACTGGCCCTGGTAGCCTTCGCCGGCCCACACGAACGGCTTGACGAAGCCTTCCCAGATGGCCGGGCCACCATTGACGGTGACGTGGCTGGTCACGCCCAGTTCGGCGGCGCGCTTCTCGATGAAATCGCGCTCTTCATCATCCACGCCACCGGTGTCGGCGAACACGGTGTGCACGTTGTAGCCACGCTCCTGCAGGTACGGCACGCAGAAGCTGGTATCCAGGCCGCCGGAGAAGGCGAGAACGACGTCTTTGTTGCTCATGGGGGTCAGGTCCACTTGGGGGATGGGAATTCGGTAGAGCCGACCGCTGGTCGGCTGAAGTGTTGGATCAGCGCCCGGCAACCGCGGCCATGATCGCCTTCTGCACGTGCAGGCGGTTCTCGGCTTCGTTGATGGCGATGCACTGCGGCGAATCCATCACCGCATCGGTGGCCTTCACGTTGCGGCGCAACGGCAGGCAGTGGCTGAACACCCCGTTGTTGGTCAGCGCCATCTTCCGTTCGTCCACGATGAAGTGCTTGAACTGGTCACGGATCGGCTTTTCCGGTTCCCAGTTGCCGAAGAACGGCAGCGCGCCCCAGCTCTTGGCGTAGACCACGTCGGCGCCTGCGTAGGCGCTGTCGATGTCATGGCTGATCTTCAGCGAACCGCCGCTCTCGGCCACGTTCTGCTCGGCCCAGCCCATGTAGCGGTCGTCGAGGATGTAGTCGGCGGTCGGGCACAGCAGGGTCACGTCCATGCCCATGCGGGTGGCGATGGTCAGCGCCGAATTGGCAACGGCAGTGTTCAGCGGCTTGGGGTGGTAGGTCCAGGTCAGCACGTACTTCTTGCCGCGCAGGTCCTGGGTGCCGAAGTGCTCCTGCAGCGCCATGATGTGGGCCAGCTCCTGGCACGGATGGGTGATGGTCTCCATGTTGATGACCGGCACCGGCGAGTACTTGGCGAAGCTGTTGAGGACGATGTCCTGGCGGTCGTAGGCCCAGTCGACGAACTTGGGGAACGCGCGCACGGCGATGATGTCGCAGTAACGGCCCAGCACCTTGGCCACTTCAGCGATGTGCTCTTCGGTATCGCCGTCCATCACCGTGCCGAGGTTGAACTCGATCGGCCACGCATCCTTGCCCGGCTGCAGCACCACCGCGTGGGCGCCGAGCTGGAACGCGCCCAGTTCGAAGCTGGTGCGGGTGCGCATGGACGGGTTGAAGAACACCAGCGCGATCGACTTGCCCTTGAGCTGGTCGCCGAGCTTGTTGCGCTTGAACAGCGCGGCCTGGGTCAGCAGCGCGTCGAGATCGCTGCGGCTCCAGTCCTGGGTGTTCAGGAAGTGCTTGGGGGACATCATCTTTCCTTGCGTGGCGGCGCCGGGTTCGACGCAGTGGAAGGGAAAAGCAGGAACCAAAGGTGGAGCGAAAAGGTTGCAGTTGCAGCTTTCAGAACGCAGAAACGAAAAAACCCAGCCGGCGGGCTGGGTTTTTATCGGACGAACAGCAAAAAGCTCCGGTTACCCAGCGAGAATGTGGGGTTCCGGTCGACGCGCACGCGAGGTCATGCCCGACGCCTGTCGGGCTGCGCTGCTGTCGTGCTGGAAGTCGGTGAGCTTCATGGTCAACCATCTTTGCATGCGGCCGGGGCCGGCGCAAGGGGCCGGGGTCGCAGAATCAGGGATTGCCGGCCGCACCCTGCTCGGGGCCGACCCAGGGGGTGATCGACACCCGGATCTTGAGCCGGTTGCCGGGGTCTTCCGGTAGCCGCGAGCGGTACTTGGTGCCCTTGTAGACGTAATCCACGTCGTAGGCGATGGGCCGGCGGAATTCACGCCCCACCGGCACGATGCGGCAGTCGCGGGTCAGCATCGGACCGGTGTTGGCCGGCGCCGGGGCCGGCGACTCGGTTCCGACCTCCTCAACGGCCTCCTCGTCACTGCGCTTGAACATCGAGCGCACCGAGTCCCAGAAGCGGCTGATCCGGCCCTTGTCCTCGACCGGCTCCTCGCCGGTCACGTTCACCGGGGCCAGGGTCCGGGTCGACACCGGCTCGCAGTGCTCTTCGGTGCGGGTCGCACGCAGGGTCTGGAACACGGGTTCGACGTTCAGCACCTGCGCGTAGTCGAACTTCACGTTCTCCACGATCACCACCCGGTTGCGGGGCTCGGCCTCCTGGGCCAGCACCACGGCGGGCAGCGCCGACAGGCAGGCCAGGGTCAGCAACGCGGTGGATTTCATTGGCGACGGGAGCAAGGACACGGCAATAGTGTAGGCAGTGGCGAGCGCAAGGGGCTGAACATTACCCGTCCACGCTGCTCCTGCCCACCCCACCTGGAGGAACCGGCGTCCACCGGTGGCAGCCCGTGCCCCCAAACGGGGCCGACACGTTCTAAAATCACAGGCTTGTCCCCCAGCCACAGCCCCATGACCCTGCGCCTGCACAACAACCTGACTCGCCAGCTCGAACCGTTCACTCCGCTCGACCCGGCCTGTCCGACCCTGTATGTGTGCGGCCCCACGGTCTACAACTACGTGCACATTGGCAACGCCCGTGGCCCGGTGGTGTTCGGGGTGCTGGCCGATCTGCTGCGGCGCCGTTTCGGCGCGCTGCGCTACGCCCGCAACATCACCGACGTGGACGACAAGATCAACACCGCCGCGCGCGAGCAGGGCGTGCCGATCAGCACCATCACCGGCAAGTTCGCCGCTGCCTACCGTGAAGACATGGCCGCGCTGGGCGTGGTACCGCCGGACATCGAACCGGAGGTGACCGCGCACATTCCGCAGATCATCACCATGATCGAGCAGCTGATCGCCAGCGGGCATGCCTATGCCGCCGAGGGCCACGTACTGTTCGCAGTGGCCAGCTTCGACGGCTACGGCAAGCTCTCGCGCCGCGATCCCGACGAAATGCTGGCCGGCGCCCGCGTCGACGTGGCCCCGTACAAGCGCGACCCGGGTGATTTCGTGCTGTGGAAGCCGTCCAGCGACGACCTGCCCGGCTGGGCGTCGCCCTGGGGCCGTGGCCGCCCGGGCTGGCACATCGAGTGCTCGGCGATGGCCGCGGCTCACCTGGGTGAGACCATCGACATCCATGCCGGCGGCGTCGACCTGCAGTTCCCGCACCACGAGAACGAGCTTGCGCAGAGCGAATGCGCCCACGGCGGCAAGATCTTCGCCCGCTTCTGGCTGCACAACGGCATGCTCAACTTCGGCGGCGCCAAGATGAGCAAGTCGCTGGGCAACATCGAGCGCGTGCACGATCTGGTACGCCAGCATCCGCCGGAAGCGCTGCGCCTGGCCCTGCTGTCGGCCCACTACCGGCAGCCGCTGGACTGGTCCGATGCGCTGATCGAACAATCGGTGCGCACCCTGGACCGCCTGTACGGCACCCTGCGCGAACTGGCGTCGATCGAGGCCACGGCAGTGATTCCGGCCACGGTCGAGGCCACCCTGGACGACGATCTCAACACCCCACAGGCGCTGGCCGAAGTGGCCCGCATCGCCGCCGATGCGCGTCGTGCCACCGACCCGGCCGAGCAGGCGCGCCTGAAGGGTGAACTGCTCGGCGCCGGCCTGGCACTGGGCCTGCTGCAGGCCGATCCGGCGCAGTGGTTCGGCACCGCGGCCAGCGATGACGGCGACGATGCCCGCATCCAGGGCCTGATCGACGAGCGCGCCGCGGCCAAGAAGGCACGCGACTTCGCCCGTGCCGACGCCCAGTACCAATGTTGCCGAGATCACCCCGTGTACACCCCGCCGTGATCCATGGGAGGGCAAGCGGCTGAATCTGGTGTTACCGTCGATCAACAAGCAGCACTATTTCGGTGGCATCCATACGGCCGTACTG
>NZ_JBHHMJ010000633.1:0-890 GCF_042136455.1 Stenotrophomonas sp. 3diitr2024 | reverse complement strand
CGGACTCTTCGATCTGGCGCGCGCGCTTGTCCTTCTCGATGCCGTCGCGGGTGAAGACCTGCACGTCGATGACGGTGCCGTCCATGCCCGGCGGCGATTCTCTCCCTTGTTCAAGGCTGTCGCTATTGGCCTTGAACCGGGGCGAGGCGCGCTGGCACCGTGGACGTCCGTGCAGTTTTCGGCGACCCCACCATGTACACCCGCCTGCTGTTGACCAAGGAAAAGGCCTCTCCAACCGATGCATACGTTGGCGGCGGTGCGTTTCTTCCAGAGAACATACCTTGGCCAACCTGTGTTGAAGGCCGTGCGCTCTTTCACCTGATGGCACTCCCTGCACATTGGTTCTATCCGCAGGGCGTTGCTGAGGATTTCTGGTTCTCAGTCTTCATCCCCACCGATACGCGGGATCATTCCCACTTCCGTCGGCTGCGCGCGGTGCAGGGAACTAGCGACGCAGTTGTGCTCGCATACAGGCGTGGCGGCGCATCCAGAAGCCGATGCATGAGCGACTCGCTTGAGCGCGGCCGTATCGAGCGTGTGGAGTGTTTGGAACCTGACGATGATGAGAACCTGGATTCCAAGCTGGATGGAGTCGATGCATGGCTGCAATCACCTTTGACGTGGAATGGCGGTCGCCGTCGCTTGATGCTCTACGGCGCGGACATCGACGGCATTCTGCCTTCGCAAAAAGGCGTACTGTCCGACGGCATGGCGTATCTGTTCCTCCGGGATAAGCCTGATTTTTCTCCGGTAGGACGCACCGGGGCGTTCTTTCTCCAATTGGGCTGAATCAGTTTTTGCTGCGTCGCGCGCTGGCTCTGCACCGAAGTCCACATCCACGCGCGGCGTGGATCTACTGCACCCGGTAGTGCCGGCCGCTGGCCGGCAAC
>NZ_JBHHMJ010000628.1:0-332 GCF_042136455.1 Stenotrophomonas sp. 3diitr2024 | reverse complement strand
CCCGACAAGGCCGAGGTGTTGGTCGCGTTGACGTTCACCCAGCGCGTGGTGCTGACCGTGCCGCTGAGGCTGGCATACAGGTCGGCCACGCCCAGCTCGACGAACTGGCTGGTGCCACCGGCGATGCCCGCGCCCGGACCGTCCGGCCCCGGCAGCGCAGCGGTGCCCCACTGTCCCTCCAGTTCCTTCGGCTGCAGGTTCTTGAACTCGCGGATGTTCCAGGGAGCCGCTGCACGGGGCGAATTGAAGGCAGCGTCGTGGCCCCCACCCAGCGCGGTGGGAGTGCCGGCGGTGTAGACACCGAAGCCTGACTTCATCACGACGTCACCGGC
>NZ_JBHHMJ010000627.1:0-683 GCF_042136455.1 Stenotrophomonas sp. 3diitr2024 | reverse complement strand
ATAAGCTTGAGAGATTTCAATTAGAGTAAACGTTTAAATATATAAGGATTGGTTTTGATTTATTAATTAGTATCGCATCAACGAGCGTGTTAGCAACAAGGAATAATAGATAGAAAAAGGGGAACTGGGATGGGATTACCGGTGTTATGTGTCGCTACAGCTATATTTTCGCTTCTTTGGGGAATGCAAAACTTTTCTCGTAATCCAGTGCCGAGTATTTGTATTATGATTGGTACTGTAGGTTTATCGTATTATTTATTATTATTAGCCCATTATCATAAAACGGCAACGAGTGTTGTTGTTGGAGCACTTATTTTATTTTGTGGGCGCGCCATACAAAAGGGGTTATTTCCATAAAAGCTGTTTATACATTTTGTATAAACAGCCTTTTGTATTTTTTTTACAAAAAGCTTGAAAGTTACGTAACGTCATCTTTTATAATGAAAGGGAAGAGGTGATGGTAGTGATTTCAATACAAGAATTGACGAGAGAAACAGGGGTTACAGTACGTACACTACGTTATTATGATCAAATAGATTTATTAAAGCCGAGCGCACTGGCCGCCACCAGCTGCGGGATCACGATGAAGAAATTGAAGATGCCCATGTACACACCCATCTTCGACGCCGGCACGCTGTCGGACAGCAGTGCATACGGCAACGACAGGATCGATGCCCAGGCAA
>NZ_JBHHMJ010000624.1:0-319 GCF_042136455.1 Stenotrophomonas sp. 3diitr2024 | reverse complement strand
GCCGGTGCCGACCTGAAGGAGTTCCAGGAATTCGACCGTCGCGGCACCGTCAATGACGCGATCCGTCGTGGCCAGGCCACCTATCAGAAGCTGGCCGAGCTGCCCTGCCCCACCGTTGATGGGGCCGGACCGTCACACGGATGAGGAGGCCGCTGCATGCCGTACGGTTCTGGCGCACTCTCGTAAAGACCGTGCGCAGTAATCCTGCGGGCCGAATGCCAGTACGCGCTCGGCCGCAGCCGGTTGCCCCAGGCTGTCGTAGGCGATGGCCACCGCATTGCGCAGCTCGGGGTCCTGCCGTGTCTTCGGCTCGACGTCG
>NZ_JBHHMJ010000622.1:0-13871 GCF_042136455.1 Stenotrophomonas sp. 3diitr2024 | reverse complement strand
GCGCTGCACCGCGTAGCGGGCCAGGCCGCGCAGGGCAGCCACGGCGTCATTGTCGCCCAGGCCGTCGAGCGCACGCTCGGCGGCTTCGGCGTATTCTTCGGCACGGCGGCGGCTGTACTCCAGGCCGCCGGTGACGCGGATCGCGGCCAGCACTTCCGGCATCGCCGAGGCGTCGCCGTCCTGCACGATGGTGCGCAGGCGCTCGCGGGTAGCGTCATCGGAGTGGGCCATCGCGTGGATCAGCGGCAACGTGGCCTTGCCCTCGGCGAGGTCGTCGCCCAGGTTCTTGCCCAGCTCCTCGGCGTTGGCCGAGTAGTCCAGCACGTCGTCGGCGATCTGGAATGCGTAGCCCAGGTGCATGCCGTAGTCGAACAGGGCCTGCTGGGTCGCCTCATCCACGCCGCTGGCCAGCGCGCCCAGGCGGGTACCGGCGGCGAACAGCACCGCGGTCTTGCGCTCGATCACGCGCAGGTAGGCGGCTTCATCGGTGTCCGGGTTGTGCACGTGCAGCAGCTGCAGCACTTCACCCTCGGCGATGCGGTTGGTGGCATCGGCCAGGATCTGCATCACCGGCATGCGCTCCAGCTCGACCATCAGCTGGAAGCTGCGCGAGTACAGGAAGTCGCCCACCAGCACGCTGGGCGCGTTGCCCCACAGCGCGTTGGCGGTGCTGCGGCCACGCCGCAGGCTGGACTCGTCCACCACGTCGTCGTGCAGCAGGGTAGAGGTGTGGATGAACTCGATGATCGCCGCCAGCTGGTGGTGCTCCGGGCCGGCCTGGCCGACCGCGTGGCCGGCCAGCATCACCAGCATCGGGCGCAGGCGCTTGCCGCCGGCGGAAATGATGTGGTCGGCGATCTGGTTGATCAGCACGACGTCCGAGGACAGCCGGCGCCGGATCAGGGCGTCGACGGCGGCCATGTCGGCCGCGGCAAGCGACTGGATCTGGGGCAGGCCCAGGGCGGGACGGGTGTCTTCGGTGATGGTCATGCGATCAGGCTTTCAGGCTCACCATCGATTATAGGCGCTGGCCGTGAATTCGGGCGCAAACCGGCCCGAGCGGCAATTCCAGCCCGGCCTGCGCGGCCCTTCGCGTGAATACGTATGCAGGTTGCGCCATGCCCGCGAGGCCACCGCTAAGCTTGCCGGATCAGGATTTCGGCCCGCTGCCGGCGGGTCCCGCATGCCCGGAGGGGGGCTGTCGATGTCGCACTATCCATGGTGGCGCGGAGCCGTCATCTACCAGATCTACCCGCGCAGTTTCCTCGATGCCAACGGCGATGGGGTGGGCGACCTGCCGGGCATCATCGAGCGCCTGGACCACATTGCCGCGCTGGGCGTGGATGCGATCTGGATCTCGCCGTTCTTCAAGTCCCCCATGGCCGACTTCGGCTACGACATCGCCGACTACCGCGACGTCGACCCGCTGTTCGGCAGCCTGGACGACTTCGACCGCCTGCTGGCCAAGGCCCACGGCCTGGGCCTGAAGGTGATGATCGACCAGGTGCTGAGCCATACCTCGATCGAGCATGCCTGGTTCCGCGAGAGCCGCCAGGACCGCAGCAATCCGAAGGCGGACTGGTACGTCTGGGCCGACCCGCGCGAGGACGGCACCCCGCCCAACAACTGGCTGTCACTGTTCGGCGGCTGCGCCTGGCAATGGGAGCCGCGCCGCGAGCAGTACTACCTGCACAACTTCCTGGTCGACCAGCCGGACCTGAACTTCCATCACCCGGACGTGCAGCAGGCCACCCTGGACAATGTCCGCTTCTGGCTCGATCGTGGCGTGGATGGCTTCCGCCTGGATGCGATCAACTTCTGCTTCCACGATGCGCAGCTGCGTGACAACCCGCCCAAGCCGGCGGAGAAGCGGGTGGGGCGCGGCTTCAGCCCGGACAACCCGTACGCCTACCAGTACCACTACTACAACAACACCCAGCCGGAGAACCTGCCGTTCCTGGAGCGCCTGCGCGCGCTGCTGGATCAGTACCCGGGCGCGGTCAGCCTGGGCGAGATCTCCTCGGAGGACTCGCTGGCGACCACCGCCGAGTACACCCGCGATGGCCGCCTGCACATGGGGTACAGCTTCGAGCTGCTGGTGAACGACTACAGCGCGGCCTACATCCGCGACACGGTCTCACGCCTGGAAGCGGCGATGACCGAAGGCTGGCCGTGCTGGGCGGTTTCCAATCACGACGTGGAGCGGGCGGTCAGCCGCTGGGGCGGCCACCCGGCTGACCCGCGCCTGGCGCGGATGCTGGTGGCGATGCTGTGCTCGCTGCGCGGTTCGGTCTGCCTGTACCAGGGCGAGGAGCTCGGCCTGGCCGAGGCCGAGGTGCCATTCGAGGCCCTGCAGGACCCCTACGGCATCACCTTCTGGCCGAACTTCAAGGGCCGTGATGGCTGCCGCACCCCGCTGCCGTGGACCGATGCACCGCTGGCCGGCTTCACCAGCGGCCAGCCCTGGCTGCCGATTCCGGCCGAGCACCGGGCGGCGGCGGTGGCCGTGCAGGAACGCGACCCGCATTCGGTGCTGGCGGCGTTCCGGGCGTTCCTGGCCTGGCGGCATACCCAGCCGGCGCTTCTGCATGGCAGCATCAGATTCCTTGAAAGCGCCGAGCCAGTGCTGCTGTTCGAGCGTATGCTTGCAGATGAAACCCTCCTGCTGGCCTTCAACCTGTCGGCCGAGGCAGTGACCCATCCGCTGCCGCCGGGCAACTGGCAGCAGGTGGCGGTACCGGGCCCGGATGCGGGCACGGTGCAGGGCAATGAACTCCAGCTGCCGCCGCGCGCGGTGTATTGCGCCCGACGCAGCTGACCGTTTTCTCCGGTGGCGGTACTTGCGGGGACGGGGCCGAAGCGCCCCGTCCCTTTTTTGTGGGTGGAGTTCCAGAGAACGGCATCCACGCATGGCGTGGATCTACCGACCCGTTGACATCGTGCCGTGCGAAGGTCGCCTCGCTCGTTCAGTAGATCCACGCCATGCGTGGATGGTCCTTGCCGACCAACGGCCGGCATCCGCGCAAAAGAAAGCCCGCTACCTGCGCAGCGGGCATTCCATGGGGTGCCAGCCAGCGGCCGGCACGACCCGGCCGTGATCAGAACTTGTAGTTCACGCCCAGCATGTAGGTGCGGCCCCACTCGATGTACTCCAGCGGGCGGTCCTTGCTGCCGGCGTAGGTGCGGTACGGCTCGTTGGTCAGGTTGCTGCCCTGCAGAAGCAGGGTCAGGCCACGCAGGGCACTGCTGTCGCTGAAGGTGTAGCTGACCTGCGCATCGGTCACGTTCTCGCCGACAACGTAGCGCAGGCTGCGGTTGCCGTTGAAGTTGCCGATCTCGCCGATGAAGTCCGAACGCCGGCGCTGGCTGACGCGTGCTTCGAAGCCGCTGCGCTCGTAGTAGGCGGTGAAGTTGTACACGCGCTTGGACAGGCCCGGCAGGCTGATCGGATCACTGCCCACGCTGGAGGCGCTCTCCGGGTCCAGGATGGTGATGTCGCTCTTGTTGAAGGTCGCGCTGGCCTGCACACCGAAGCCACGCAGGCTGTCGGTCAGCATCTCCAGCGGGAACGATGCGGTCAGTTCCAGGCCCTTCAGCGTGCCGCCCTTGCCGTTCTGCGGGGCGGAGAAGGTGCCGGTGGTCAGCACCGGTGCCGTCATGCCCGGCGGCGGCACGTAGCTGCCCAGCAGCGCGGTGAAGTCGTAGTTGTCGACCGACTGGGTGTAGACGTAGCTCTTCAGGTCCTTGTAGAAGATCGCGGCGGCCACGTAGGCCTTCTCGCCGAAGTACTTCTCGTAGGACAGGTCCAGCGCGGTGGCACGCCACGGGTCCAGCAGCGGATTGCCGCCGCTGCCGCCGGGGCGCCCGGTGCCGGTGTCCACGCCGAACTCCAGGCCGGCGCGCATCTGGTCCACACGCGGGCGTGCGACCTGCTTTGCAGCGGCGAAGCGCAGCGTCTGCTGGTGCGGGAACAGGAAGGCCAGGTTCAGGCTCGGCAGCCAATCGTTGTAGGTGCGGCCGTTCGAGTACGGCTGCACGTTGTTGCCGGCCGACTGCGAGCTGTCCCAGTAGCGCGAATCCGAACTCTGGTCGGTGTGCTGCATCTGCACGCCGATGTTGCCGCGTACGCCGACTTCACCGATGTCGGCGTTGATGTTCAGGCGCGCCCAGGCGGTGGTGATTTTCTCCCGTACCGTCCACGACTTGGGAATCAGGTAGTCCAGGTTGTCGACCGGGTTGAAGGTCATGTAGCGGCCCACAGCAGCGGGCACGTTCCAGGCCGGGATGGTGCCGAGGCCGGCGAAGCCCAGGTTGACCGGGCGGTACTGCAGGTCCGAGGCGATGTTGGCGTCGCCCTGCGCACCCAGCAGGATGTTGCCTTCGGACTGGGTCTTCACCTTGCGGCGGTCGGCGTAGTTCACGCCGATGTCGATGTCCGGCGCCCACGACGCGAGGGCATCGGGCAGGGCAATGGTGGCGGCCAGCTTGCCACCCTTCAGGCGGTCTTCCACCTTCGGCACCTTGCCGTAGCCGGAACCGTAGATGGTGTTGGTCAGGAACAGGGCGTCGGGGTTGGAATAGTTCAGCTGTGGGCTGATCTGCGAGAAGCCGTCCTGGCGGATCGTCACGCCGACCGTATCCAGTTGCGGCATCGGGGTCAGCTGCAGGTTGTTTTCCAGGTTCAGCTCGTCGCGCGTGGCCTTGGAGTAGTTCAGGTCGGCGACCAGCTTGACGCCACTGAAGTTGAACTCGTTGTTCCAGCCGAACGCATCGATCTTGTCCTTGCGCTTGTTGTACATGCCGCGAACCAGCGGATACACGCCACTGGCAGTGCCACCGGTGAACGAGCCATTGGCGTTGACCTGCGGGTTGCTGACCAGCAGGCCCGGGGTGTAGTTGCCGTTGTAGTTGCTGAGGTTCAGCTCGAACTGGTTGGCGGTGTCGATCTGCTCGGCTTCGGTGTGGAATGCATCGAAGGTGCTGGTCCAGCTGTTGTTCGGCCGGAACTGGATCGTGGCCATCACGCCGTCGCGCTTGTTGTTGCCGGTGCGGCGCAGCGCCTTGATGCCATCGGAGAAGTAGGTGCCGGCACCCACGCCCGGACGGTCGCCCTTGTCGGTGTGCTCGGTGGTCCACGGTTCGTACAGGCCGACCTGATTCTCCTGGATCGGCATGTCGCTGTGCGCATAGCCGATGGCGATGCCCAGGGTCTTGTCCAGGAACTGGTCGATGTAGCTGGCGCTGAAGCGGTTGCCGTACGGATCGGTGTTGGCGGCGCGGCCCAGCGAGCTCTTCTGGTAGCGGCCACTGACCGCGATCACGCGCTCGCCGAAGCTGAGCGGGCGCGCGGTCTGCATGTCGATGGTGCCCGACAGGCCCTGGCCGACCAGTGCCGCGTCAGGGGTCTTGTACACGGTCACGCCGTTGACCAGTTCGGACGGGTACTGGTCGAACTCGACGCCACGGTTGTCGCCGGTGCTGACCACTTCGCGGCCATTGAGCAGGGTGGTGGCGAAGTCCGGCGACAGGCCGCGGACGCTGATCACCTGCGCGCGGCCCGCCACGCGCTGGGCGGCCAGGCCGGGCAGGCGCGAAATGGACTCGGCGATGCTGACGTCGGGCAGCTTGCCGATGTCTTCGGCGGAGATCGCTTCGACCACCGAGGTGGCGTCCTGCTTGACCGCGATCGCGCTCTCGATGCCGCGGCGGATGCCGGTGACCTGTACCGTATCGAGGTTGGTGGCGGCGGTGCCGGCCGGCGTGGTGGTGCTCTGCGTGGACTGTGCCGACGCCAGCGTCGGCGCCAGGACAACGGCCAGCGCGATGCTCAGCGCGCTGCGCTTGTGGTTCAACATTTTCCCCTCCCAGGCAATGTTGCAGATCGATTTGTGAGCGTTCCGGCGGGGCCGTGAACGTGCGACGCGGTGGCCGCTGTCGTCGCCGCTATGGTAGGCAGCGCGTTCTTCGCGGGAATCACCCTGCATACGTATTCAATGGCGTCTGCAGGGATGTAATCGCTTTCAAGTGTCTCGTTCTGTAGAGCCGAGCCCATGCTCGGCTGCATTTCGGTGCTACGCACCGCCGCCCGAGCGTGGGCTCGGGCGCTACGGGGGCGCAGGCAGGAAAACGTTCAGCGGATCGGCGTGAAGCGAATGGCCTGGCCACCGCCGGGTGCCAGCACCAGCGTCAGCGCATCGGCGCTGGTCACCTCGAGGGTTTCGCGCGCGAAGGCGAATGGATTGCTGCGGAAATCCGCGCCTTCACAATCGCGGTAGATCTCGGCGCGATAGCGCACGCCAGGCTCCAGGAAGCCCAGCGATACCGGCAGCACGCGGCCGTGCTCGTCGGTGATGCTGCCGAGGAACCAGTCGCGGCTGTTGCGGTCGCGGCGCACGATCGTCACGTAGTCACCCACTTCGCCATCGAGCACGCGGCTCTGCTCCCAGTCCACCGCCACGTCCTCGATGAAACGGAACGCCTCGCGATGCTGCAGGTAGTGTTCGGGCAGGTCGGCGGCCATCTGGATCGGGCTGTACAGCACCACGTACAGCGCCAGTTGGCGGGCCAACGTACTGGGGATGGCCTGGCCGTGGCGGCCCTTCAGGCTGAGGATGCCGGGGGTGTAATCCATCGGCCCGGCCAGCATGCGGGTGAACACCAGGTTGACCTCGTGCTCAGGCGGGTTCGGTGGCTGGCCCCAGGCGTTGTACTCCATGCCGCGAGCGCCTTCGCGCGAGATCCAGTTGGGATAGGTGCGGCGCAGGCCGGTATCCTTGATCGGCTCATGCGGGTTCACCGACAGATGGCGGCGCGCCGCTTCCTGCACCACCTTCAGATGGTGGCGGGCCATGAACTGCCCGTCATGCCACTCGCGCCACAGTGGGCCCCCCGTGGGATTGCGGCGGTCGACCTGGCCGTCGTCGCAGACGTAGCCGGTCTTGAACTGGTCCACGCCCAGTCGTGCATAGAGGTCCAGCGCGGCGCCCAGCTGGGCCTCGTAATGTTCGATGGCGCAGCCGGTTTCGTGGTGACCGATCAGGTGCACGCCCTTGTTCAGGCCATACGCCGACAGCGCTTCGATGTCGAAATCGGGCGTGGCACGGGTGAAATCGAAATCGTAGCCATTGCCGACCCAGTTACCGTCCCAGCCCGGATTCCAGCCTTCCACCAGCACGCCGCGGAAGCCGTGTGCAGCGGCGAAATCGATCACCTTCTTCGTCTTGGCGGTGGTGGCCGCGTGCTTCGGCCCGGTCGCCCAGCTCTCGTTGTCCAGGTGCATCGACCACCACACGCCCAGGTACTTGGCTGGCTTCACCCAGCTCACATCGCCCAGCGCGTTGGGTTCGTTGAGGTTGAGGATCAGGTCCGATTCGACCAGGCCGCCGGCACGGTCGGCGATCTGCAGCGTGCGCCAGGGCGTGGCGAAGGGCAGGGCGCGGCGTGCCTTCCAGCCTTCGGCCGAGGGCGACAGCTGCGCGCGCAGGCGTTGTCCCTCGGTCCGGCGCAGCCACATGCCGGCATAGTCCACCAGCGCCGCTTCGTGGATCGCCACGTGCAGGCCATCGCGGCTGCGCAGGGTCATCGGCGTATGCACCAGCGGTACTTCGTGCAGCGGGGTGCGCTGGTACAGGTACTCGTAGTGGATCGGCTCGCCGGCCGGGATCCACCAGGCGGTGGAATCCTGCGCGATGGCGAACTCGGTCAGTTCGTCATCGATGATCGCCTCGTGCAGGTTCGGTTGTTCGGGGAACACGTAGCGGAAGCCGATGCCATCGTCGTAGACGCGGAACACCACATCCAGCCGGCGCTTGCTGCCGGTGGTTTCGGCCAGCTGCACGGTCAGCTCGTTGTAGTGGTTGCGGGTGAGCCGGCGTTCGCCCCACGGCTGTTCCCAGGTGTCATCCACGCTGTGCCGCTGCTGGCCCAACAGGGTGAAATCGCGGTCCAGGCGACCGTCGCGCAGGTCGAAGCCGAGCTTCGAATCCTCCACCACAGTGTCGCCCAGGCGCTCGACCCGGTAGCGGGCCGTGCCGCCGTCCAGCACCAGGCTGACCTTCAACACCTTGCCCGGCGATTCGACGCTGGCCACCTGGGGCGCGGCCTGTACCAGCGTGGCCCAGCCGATCAGGGCCAGGCCCAGCATGTGCGCGAACACCGCGCGTACAGCAGTGGGTGACATCGGCAATTCCCCTCCCAAGGCGCCGTTGGCAGACCCGGACCATAAGCCAGCGCGGCGGGTGCGCTACCGCGCGATGCCATGAATACGTATGCAACTGGACGCAGCCGACAGCCCCGCGTCTACCATGGGGCCAGGGCACCTTGAGGGAGGGGCCGCGCCCGCCCGCCGGCAACGACGGTGCGGACCTACAACGCGTGCAGAGAGGGAGGGAGGCCGACGGGCGCGAGCCGGTCCGCCGCTTCGATGCTGAAGATCATTTGCCTGACCGCTGCCCTGGGGGCAGCGCTGGGGACGACCGCGCAGGCGGCCGACCTGCAATTCGACGGCCGCCATGCGCGCGCCGAAGCCGCTGCCAAGGGCAGCTTCGTGCTGCATGCGCCGAAGGGCGATGTGCGTATCGCGCCGATGCCGATGCGCAGCCGGACCGGCAGCGTGATGTTCGATGCCCTGTTCGCGCTGGCCCAGCAGGAGATGGACCAGGACCGCGTGGACGCGATTCGCGATCCCGCGTTCGACGAAGGCCGACCGGTGCCGTGCGAGTGCTTCCAGACCGGCGCGCGCTGGCCCTATGTGTGGACGCGCGATGTCAGCTTTGCCGCCGATCTGGCGCTCGCACGCCTGGACCCGAAGCGCACCCGGCAGTCGCTGCAGTTCAAACTGTCGGCGGCGCGCGACGGGCACACGCCCGGCCTGTTTGTGGCGCAGGACACCGGTTCCGGTGGCAGCTGGCCGATCAGCAGCGACCGCGTGGTGTGGTTCCTGGCGGCTCGTCAGCTGCTGGAGGATCGCGCATTTGCCGACCAGGTCTGGCAGGCGCTGCAGGGCACGCTGGCGCAGGACCGCGCGATGGTGTTCGACGCGCAGATGGGCCTGTACCGCGGCGAGACCTCCTTCCTGGACTGGCGTGAGCAGACCTATCCAGACTGGGCCCGCGAGGATGTGCGTCTCATCGGTGATTCCTACGCACTGTCCACCAACGTGCTGCACTACCAGGCACTGCGCCTGGCCGTACGCCTGGCCGGGCAGCACGGCGATGCCCGCGCGGCCGATTACAAGGCCTGGGCCGACGCATTGGCGCAGCAGATCGATGCGCGCTTCTGGCGCGAGGATATCGGCCAGTACATGAGCTACATCGGCGAAGCGGCGCACCCGGTGCCGTACGCCAAGGTCGATCTGCTCGGCCTCTCGCTGGGCATCCTTGCCGAGGTGCTGCCGCCCGAGCGCGCGCGGCGTGCGCTGGCGGCGTATCCGATGGGGCCAGCCGGCAGCCCGGTGGTCTGGCCGCAGGAAGCACAACAGCCGATCTATCACAACCGGGCGATCTGGCCGTTCGTCAGTGCCTACTCGCTGCGTGCGGCGCGGCAGCTGGACGATGCGCCGCGCATCGCCGCCGAGATCCGCTCGCTGATGCAGGGTGCCGCGCTGGCCGGTTCCAACATGGAGAATTACGAGCTGGTCAGCCAGGCCGTGCATGTCGATGAAGGCGCGCTCAGCGGGCCGGTGGTCAATTCGGAGCGCCAGCTGTGGTCGGTGGCCGGGTATCTGTCGATGGTGCTCGAAGGCGTATTCGGCGTACAGGCTGACGGCCGCGTGCAGCCCAAGCTGCCAGCCGCGCTGGTCCCCGAACTGTTCGGCAAGCAGCGCCGCATCTCCCTGGAGGCCGATGGCAAGCGCTATGTGCTGGAGCGGCCGAAGCAGGTGGGTGATGGCCTGCTGGTGGCGGGCCAGGTAAAGACGCGTGGTGCCACCACCACCGTGCAGCTGGTGGCCACCGCAGCGGCACCGCGCAGCGTGACGACGACGGCCGACGCCAATGCGCGCGCACCGGCCACGCCGGCCGCACCGCAGGCGCGACGCAAGGGCAGGGGCTGGAACATCGAGGTCGCTGCCGGCCAGGTGCTGTGGCAGGACGGCCGGGCGCTCACCGCCAGCAATGGCCTGGCACGCATCGGTGACGATGGCCTGCAGCATTGTCTGAGCCTGACCCGGCGCGACGGCGCATTGGAATCGCTGCACAGTCCGATGGTCTGCGTCGGTCCGCAGCAGCGATTGAAGGGTGCCGAGCGCTGGCAGTTCACCTCGGCCAAGGCGGGGCAGGTGCGCCTGCGCCTGCAGTACAGCAACGCGAATGGGCCGATCAACACGGGCGTGACCGCCGCGGTGAAGCAGCTGGTGCTGCAGTGCCCGGGCCAGCCGTTGCAGCGGCACACCGTCACCCTGCCGCACAGCGTGGCCGTGCAGGACTCGACCTCGGCGACGTTCCCGGTGCCGAAGGGCCGATGCGCGGTCACGCTTGAAGAGGGCTTCAACATGAGCACACTGCAGCACTTCGCGCACTACACCGGGGGCAAGGGCGGGCGCGACGGCGTGCTCAACCAGGCGCAGGTGCAGGCGCTGACGGTGGCGCCCGTGGCCGTAGAGGGCTCGCGATGAATCGCCCCGCCAAACCCCAGCTGTCGTTCTGGCAGATCTGGAACATGTGTTTCGGTTTTCTCGGCATCCAGTTCGGCTTCGCCCTGCAGAATGCCAACGCCAGCCGAATTTTCGAGACGCTGGGCGCGGACATCGACGCGGTACCGGGGCTGTGGATCGCCGCGCCGCTGACCGGCCTGCTGGTGCAGCCGGTGATCGGTTACCTGTCCGATCGCACCTGGACGCGCTGGGGGCGGCGCCGTCCGTTCTTCATGATCGGTGCGGTGCTGACCACGCTGGCCCTGCTGGTGATGCCGAATTCGCCGACGCTGTGGATCGCGGCCGGCACGCTGTGGGTGCTCGATGCCTCGATCAACGTATCGATGGAGCCGTTCCGAGCCTTCGTCGGCGACCAGCTGGCGCCACGCCAGCGTCCGGCCGGCTATGCGATGCAGAGCTTCTTCATCGGTGTGGGCGCCATCGTCGCCAGCTTCCTGCCGTTCATCCTGGCCCACTTCGGCGTTGCCAATACGGCCGCCGCCGGTGAGGTGCCGGACACCGTGCGCTATGCGTTCTACTTCGGCGCGGCGGTGCTGCTGGCGGCGATCACCTGGACGGTGGTCAGCACCCGCGAATATTCACCAGCAGAACTGGCTGCCTTCGATGATGCCGAGCCGCCGGCGCATCATGCGGGAGCGGTGATCAACGGCCCGGCGCCATGGACGCGGGTGGCCCTGTGGCTAGGGCTGGGTGTGCTGTTGGCGCTGCTGATCACCTGGCGGCAAGGCGACAGGATGCTGTACGTGCTGGCAGGCCTGTGCGCCGGCTACGGCCTGCTGCTGGCGGCCGCGCGCGCGTTGCCGGCCACGCATATGCTGGCCGCCATCGTCGGCGACCTGCGCGCGATGCCGGTGACCATGCGCCGCCTGGCGTGGGTGCAGTTCTTCTCATGGTTCGCGCTTTTCGCCATGTGGATCTACACCACTGCTGCGGTGGCCGGTACCCACTTCGGTTCGACCGATCCACAGTCGGCGGCCTACAACGAAGGTGCCAACTGGGTGGGCGTGCTGTTTGGCGCCTACAACGGCTTCGCTGCGCTGGCGGCGGTGCTGATTCCGCCGATGGTGCGTGCGATCGGCCTGCGCTGGAGCCACCTGGTCAACCTGTGGCTGGGCGCTGCCGGCCTGGTCTCGCTGATGTTCATCCGCGACCCGCACTGGCTGCTGCTGTCGATGGTGGGTGTGGGTTTTGCCTGGGCATCGATCCTGTCGTTGCCGTATGCACTGCTGTCCGACAGCGTGCCGGCGTCGAAGATGGGTGTGTACATGGGCATCTTCAATTTCTTCATCGTGATCCCGCAGCTGGTGGCGGCCAGTGCGCTCGGCTTTGCCCTGCGCGCATGGCTGGGTGGCCAGCCGATGCATGTGCTGGTGCTGGGCGGCTGCAGCCTGTTCGTCGCCGGCCTGTGCGTGCTGCGGGTTCCGTCCCGTCCGGAGGTGGTGTGATGCGTGGTGTCCTGGCTGTTGCTGTTTCCCTTGCCCTGTTCGCCGGCCAGGCCGTGGCCACGCCGCGCCCGGACTACGTCGGCACCACCGAACCGTTCGCCAGCGATGCGGTGTACTTCGTGGTCACTGACCGCTTCGTCAACGGTGATCCATCCAACGATCATCGCGGCCAGGGTGGCGCGCACCGCACCTTCGACATCCCGGTGCCATGCCCGGACAAGGTGGACGGCAACATCGGCTACCTCGGCGGCGACTTCCGTGGCGTGCTCGACAATGCGCAGTACATCCGCAACCTGGGTTTCGGCGCGGTGTGGATCACGCCGATCGTCGACAACCCTGACCAAGCTTTCACCGGCAGCAAGCCGATCAGCTGCACCAGCACGCTGACCGACCGCGGCAAGACCGGCTACCACGGCTACTGGGGCATCAACTTCTACAGACTCGATGAGCACCTGCCCAGCAGGGACCTGGACTTCGCCGGACTGACCAGGGGCCTGCACGGTGCCGGCTTGAAGGTGGTGCTGGACATCGTCGGCAACCACGGTTCGCCGGCCTGGACCATGCCGATACGGCAACCGCAGTTCGGCCAGATCTTCGACAAGGACGGAACGCTGATTGCCGACCACCAGAACCTGCCACCGCAGAAGCTGGACCCGAAGCACAACCCGCTGCACGCGTTCTACAACAACATCGGCCCGGTCGACAGCAAGGACGGCTCGATCTTCGACGGCAACCTCGCCGAACTGTCCGACTTCAACCAGGACAATCCGGCGGTGATGGACTATCTGGTCGGCGCTTACCTGCAGTGGACCGCCCAGGGCGTGGACGCGCTGCGCATCGATACCATCGGCTGGCTGCCGCACCCGTGGTGGCATGAATTCGTCAAGCGTATCCGCGCCGAGCACCCGGGCATGTTCATGTTCGGCGAAGCCTTCGACTACAACGCGACGACCATTGCCGAGCACACCTGGCCGGCCAATGCCAATGTCAGCGTGCTCGATTTCCCGCTGCGCGGCGCACTGGAACAGACCTTCGGCACCGCCGGCAAGGGCTTTGAGACGCTGGCCGAGCCGCTGCACCTGAGCGGTGGCCCGTATGCCAATCCGTACGAGCTGATGAGCTTCTACGACAACCACGACATGCCGCGCCTGCAGGCCAGCGACAATGGCTTCATCGACGCGCACAACTGGCTGTTCACCGCGCGCGGCATTCCGGTGGTCTACTACGGCTCGGAAACCGGCTTCATGCGTGGTCGCGCCGAGCATGCCGGCAATCGTGCCTACTTCGGCCAGCCGCGTGTGGACGCTGCGCCGCAGAGCCCGATCTTCGCGCCGCTGCAGCGCATCGCCAGGCTGCGCGCAGCCACCCCGGCGCTGCAGCGCGGCCTGCAGGTGAACGAGCGCCTGCAGGGGAACGAGGCGGTGTTCTTCCGCGTGCTGCAACAGGGCGAGGTGGCGCAGACCGTGCTGGTGCTGCTGAACAAGGGCGATGCCGCGCATGCCTTCGAGGTGGACCGCTACCTGCAGGCTGGCACGTGGCGTGATGCGCTGGATGGCGGCACGGTGAAGGTCGAGCAGCAGCTGAAGACTGACGTGCCGGCGCATGGGGTAAAGGTCTATGTGCTGGACGCCACCGTGCAGCAGCCGGCACTGCAGGCCGAACTGGACAAGGCGATGGCCGACCAGAAGGCGCGGGACCAGCGCCTGGGGCGGTAGTGCCGGTCGCTGGCCGGCAACTCATGAATCCATGGTCCCTTCAGGTGCCGGCCAGCGGCC